>NZ_JBHYVA010000109.1:0-5867 GCF_042750055.1 Streptomyces sp. NPDC059456 | reverse complement strand
CCCGCGGTGGGTTGTCAGCCGTTGGACCGGTACGGCCGTCCGGCCGGCGGTTCAGCCCGTGGACCCGCTGCGGGCCGGCTGCGGCTCCTCCGCCTGCGCGGCGGCGCCCGGGACGAGGATCTTGCGGGACAGCAGGAAGGTGAACGGGATGGCCACGACGGCGGCGACGAGCGGCGCGATCCGGGTGTCCAGCCCGGCCCAGGTCACCAGGGCGTAGAGCCCGGCGGACTGGATCACGTAGTTCGTGATGTTGGTCAGCGGGAAGAGGAGGAACTTCTTCCAGGTGGGCTTGGTCCGGTAGGTGAAGTAGGTGTTCATGAAGAACGAGCCGACCATCGCCAGCAGGAAGGCGAGGGTGTAGGCGAGGAAGTACGGCATCCACGGGTGCAGCAGCAGGTAGATGCCGAAGAAGGTGCCGGTGTTGACGGCTCCGACGAGGCCGAAGCGGATGATCTGGCCGAGCTGGCTGCGCATGGCTCAGCGCACCTCGTGCTCGGCGGTGACCGTCAGGCGCGAGGCGGACAGCCCGCCGCGTTCACGCTCGCCCGTGTGGACCCCCGCGGCGTCGGGACGGGCCTGCGGGTCCGCGCCGTGCGCCTCCTTGACCAGGAAGTGCGGACGGCGCTTGGTCTCGTAGTAGATGCGCCCGATGTACTCGCCGATCAGACCCAGCATGATCATCTGCACGCCGCCGATGCCGACGATGATCGCGACGAGGGTCACGTAGCCGGGAGCGGTGACGCCGTGGGTCATGGCCATGACGGCGATCCACACCGCGTACAGGGCGGCCAGGCCCACCAGCGACACGCCCGCCCAGATGCCGATGCGCAGCGGCCGGTTGTTGAAGGAGATCAGGCCGTCCATGGCGTAGTTCAGCAGGGAGCCGAACTTCCACTTCGTCTCGCCGGCCTCGCGCTGGGCGTTGCGGTAGTCGAAGTGGACGGTGTCGAAGCCGATCCAGGAGAAGAGGCCCTTGGAGAAGCGGTTGTACTCGGGCAGCGACAGCAGCGCGTCCACGGCCGGCCGGGACAGCATCCGGAAGTCGCCGACGCCGTCGGTGAGCTCCACGTCGACCCAGCGGTTGACGCCGCGGTAGTAGAGGCGGCTGAGGGCGGAGCGGACCTTCTTGTCGCCCTCGCGGGTGCGGCGGGCGATGATCTGGTCGTGGCCCTGCCGGTGGTAGTCGAGCATGGTGGCGATGAGCTCCGGCGGGTGCTGGAGATCGGCGTCCATGATCACGACGGCGTCGCCGGTGGCCTCGCGCAGGCCGGCGAGCATGCCGGCCTCCTTGCCGAAGTTGCGGCTGAAGGAGACGTACCGGGTCTGGTCCCCGTACTCGGCGGCGATCTTGCGGAGTTTGGTGAGGGTTCCGTCACGGCTGCCGTCGTCGACGTAGCAGACCTCGTACTCGACGGGCAGGGAGTCCAGGACCCTGCGGATCTCCGCGTCGAAGCTGTCGATCACGGCTTCTTCGTTGTAGCAAGGGACTACTACGGACAGCTTCGTCATGAACACTTCCTGCTGGGTCCGAACGGGTGATTGTCGGCGACCGGACCCGCCACACACCTCTTCCTAAGAAGTATGCACGCCGAGGGTCGGCCTGCCGGATCCGCGCGCGGCACACGGTAGCTTTGACGGGTTAAGCGGAATGGAACGAAGGGATCGAGGTGCACGTGCCTGACGTCTCCGTGGTCGTCATCGTCTACAACGACGCAGAGCGTCTGCCGACAGCCGTCCGGTCGGTTTTGGACCAGACCCTGCACGGGGTCGAAGTCGTGATCGTCGACGACTGCAGCAAGGACCGGTCGTACGCGATCGCCAAGGAGCTCGAAGCGGCGCATCCGGGAAGAGTGCGCGCCTTCCAGCTGCCGGAGAACAGCGGCGGCTGCGGCGCGCCGCGCAATCACGGGATCCGGCAGGCCACCGGCACGTACGTGATGTTCCTGGACAGCGACGACGTGCTGGAACGAAACGCCTGCCGGAACATGCTGGCCGCCGCCGAGCGGACCGGATCCGACCTGGTGTCGGGCATGTGCGTGCGCGTGCACCTCGACAACCGGTGGGGCAAGACCACCGAGTGGTACCCCTGGATCTACTCGCGCACCCGGACGCTGGAGTCGATCACCGAGTACCCCGACCTGCTGGTGTACGACACCCTCTCCACGAACAAGTGCTACCGGCGTGAGTTCCTGCTGGAGCAGGGCCTGGAGTTCCCGGTCGGCATCCACTACGAGGACCTGCTGTTCTCCGCGCAGGCCTACGTCGCCGCCCGCCGGATCACCCTGATCCCCAACCACGTGTACTACTGGAAGGTGGCCGAGAAGGCCGCCTCGAAGTCGATCACCAACCGGCGCCACGAGATCGCGAACTTCGTCCACCGGATGGAGATCCACCGCCGCGTCGACGAGCTGCTGGCCGCCAAGGGCCACACGGACATCAAGTCCGCGAAGGACGCCAAGTTCCTCAAGCACGACCTGGTGCTGCACCTGCGCGACCTGCCCCTGCTGGGCGACGCGTACCGGCAGGAGTTCGCCCGGCTCGCCAACGGCTACCTGGCCGGCATCGACCCGGCCGCGTACGAGAACGTCACGTTCCTCCAGGCGATCTGCGCCTACCTGCTCGGCAAGGAGGACTGGGACAACCTGATCCCGGCCGCCGACGCCATGACCAACAAGGGCCGGCTGACCTCTCCGCTCGCGGAGCGCGACGGGCGCGTCTACTGGTGCGCCGCGCACATCGACGGTCCGGACGGGGCCGAGGCCCGCCGCATACTGGACGTCACCGACCAGGGCTTCCACACCACCGCGCTCGGCTCCCTCGCCCTGGGCAACCGCCTGACCTCGTACGAGGACGACGGGCGCGGCACCGTGACCCTCTCGGGCACCGTGGTGAACCCGCTGGGCCGGATCAGCCCGGAAGCGGAACTGGGGGCCACGCTGGAGTTCCGGGCCCGCCGGCAGATCGGCGTGCGCTCCTTCAGCTTCCCGGTGGCAACCGTGCGCCATGCCGGTGACACGATCGAGTGGAGCGGCTCGGCCGACATCGGCAGCACCGTCCGTCCCCTCGGCATCATCGACGCCGTCTGGGACGTCCGGCTGAAGCTGACCGCCGGCCGCGACCGCGTCACCACCCGCGTCTCCGTCGGCGGGGTCGACCTGGAGTCGGCGGCCCGCCTGCGCGTGCGTCCGCGGCTGACCAGGCTGGTCTCCGACCGCTTCGAGCCGGAGGTCACCAAGAAGGGCAACCTCTCCTACGTCCTGACCGCCGAGGGCGCCGCCGCCGTCCGCACCCAGACGCTGATCAGCAGCGCGATGCACGGCAAGGCCGCCAACGTGGTCAAGCGGGGCCTGCGCAAGGCGCTGCGCGCCCGCCGCAACCTCGGCTCGGGCGAGCAGAAGGTGAAGGTCTACCACGAGGTCTTCTCGAAGCTGCCGGTCAAGAAGGGCACGGTCGTCTTCGAGAGCCACATGGGCAAGCAGTACAGCGACAGCCCGAAGGCGATCTACGAGGAGATGGTCCGCCAGGGCGTCCCGTTCGAGGCGATCTGGTCGTACGCGGGCGGCAAGCCCACCGGCTTCCCCAAGGACGCCACCCTGGTGCGCCGCTGGAGCTGGCCGTACCTGCGCGCACTGGCGCAGGCCGAGTTCTGGGTCGACAACCAGGGCTTCCCCCTCGCCCTGGCCAAGCGCGAGGGAACCACGTACATCCAGACCTGGCACGGCTCCGCGCTCAAGCGCATGGGCTTCCACGAGCCCCGCACCAAGGCGCAGGGCAAGGCCGGCCAGGACAAGTTCCAGGCGGCCGTCAACCGCTTCGACCACTTCCTGATCCGCTCCGAGCACGACGCCCGCACCCTCGCCAAGGGCTTCCGGCTGCGCGACGAGGTGCTGCTGCGCACCGGCTACCCGCGCAACGACGCCCTGGTCGAGGCACAGCGCGCCGAGGCGCAGAGCGGGGAGCGGGTGCGCGGGCCGCTCGCCGCCGAGCTGGGCATCGACCCGGAGAAGAAGGTGCTGCTGTACGCGCCGACGTTCCGGGCCAGCGCGGACGGCGCGGTGGAGGGCTTCGAGTTCCCCTTCGACGTGGAGGAGTTCGCCGAGCGGCTCGGTGACCGGTTCACGCTGCTGGTGCGCACCCACTACCTCAACAGCGTCTCGCTGCCGCCGTCGGTCGCGGGCCGGGTCGTCGACGTGTCCCGGCACCACGACATCACCCCGCTGCTGGCGCTCGCCGACGGGCTGATCACCGACTACTCGTCCGTGATGTTCGACTACGCGGTCCTGGACCGGCCGATGCTGTTCTTCGCGTACGACTACGAGAAGTACGCGACCGACATCCGCGGCACGTACTTCGACCTGAAGGAGAAGGCGCCCGGTCCGGTGGTGGCCACGGCCGACGAACTCCTCCAGGCCCTCGCCGCCTTCGACGAGGCGGACGCCAAGTACGCCGAGGCCCGCCAGCGTTTCCTCACCGAGTTCGGCGAGTACGACCGCGGGGACGCGGCCCGCCAGATCGTCGAGAAGTTCTTCACCAGGAGCGGCAAGTGAGCCGGGACATCTTCATCGTCTCCAACAGCGTCGACGAGCTGGGCGGCGTGACGACCTGGTCGCACCAGATGGCCCGGCTGTTCACCGACCGCGGGCACCGGGTGCACATCGTCGGCATCGCCCCGGTCGCCGAGGAGATCCGGCAGGCGCTGCCGCAGGACCTGCCGTACGCGATGACCACCCTGTACGAGGCGCACCCGCCGAAGGCCCGCCGCCTGCGCGGCATCAAGGGCCGCCTCAACGCGCCCGAGCGGCGCCGCCAGGCGGCCCGGCGGGCGAAGATGCGGGCGAAGGCGGAGGAGCTGAGCGAGCTCTTCCGCGCGGCCGGCCCCGGCGCCGTCGTGATCGTCACGCAGGTCTGGGCGATGGAGTGGGTGGGGCTCGCCGACACCAAGGGGCTCACCCTCATCGGCATGAGCCACGAGTCGTTCGAGGCCAGCCAGAAGTCCACCCGCGGCGACCGGGTCCGCCGCCACTACTCCGAGGTCGACCGGCTGCTGGTGCTGACCCCCGAGGACGCGGACCTGTGGATCCGGGCGGGCATGGAGAACGTGGGCAGCATGCCGAACCCGCTGCCGTTCATGCCGGACTCGACCGCCCCCCGCACGGAGAAGGTCGTCGCCAGCGTCGGCCGCCTCGCGTTCGAGAAGGGCGTGGACCTGCTGCTCGACGCGTGGGCCGACGCCGCCCCGCACCACCCCGACTGGGTCCTTCGGATCTACGGGGCGGGCGTGGAGGAGCCGACGCTGCGGGCCCACGCCGCCGGTCTCGGACTGACCGACTCGGTGCAGTGGATGGGCAGCACCGACGACGTGCTGGGCGCACTGCGCGGGGCCTCGGTCTTCGCGCAGGCCTCGCGGGCCGAGGGCTTCCCGATCACCCTGCTGGAGGCGATGGCCGCGGGCGTGCCGGTGGCCGCGTTCGACTGCGCGCCGGGCGTCCGGGAGATCGTCGAGCACGGCGAGGACGGGCTGCTGGCCCGGCTGGGCAACACGATGGAGCTGGCCGGGCACCTGCGCGTGCTGATGGCGGACCGCGAACTGCGCGACCGGCTCGGCGACAACGCCTTCCAGACCGTGAAGCGCTACTCCAGCGCCGAGATCACCGACCGCTGGGAAGAGCTGTTCACGTTCCTGGAACGCTGAGCCCCGGGGCGCGCAGCCCCTCCCCCGCATGTGAAGCCGCCCGCCCCGGACACGTTGCCGGGCGGTGGGCGATCGGGGGTAAGGCCCAGCGCCGGAGTGGTGGCCCAACCCCCATTCGGTTGGCCTCCCCCACCGCCCACGCGGAGGGGATAAAATAGCGGACGGGGTGGCCGGC
>NZ_JBHYVA010000108.1:0-16930 GCF_042750055.1 Streptomyces sp. NPDC059456 | reverse complement strand
ATACAATACATTCTGCGCCGCCCGGGTCTTTTTTTTACACCACACCCCCCGCCCCCCACCTCCCCCCCCCCCCCCGCGCCGCCGCCCGGGGGGGGGGCGGGGCGGGGCGCCGCGGGCCCGGGGAGCCCTCGCGGTGGGACAGTGGATGCCATGTGCGGTCGATATGCCTCCAGCCGCGCCCCCGAGGACCTGGCCGGCCTGTTCGAGGCCCGCTGGGACCCCCGGGAGACGCTGGCACCGAGCTGGAACGTGGCCCCCACCGATCAGGTCTGGGCCGTCCTGGAACGCCCCGACCGCGGGACCGGGGAGGTGTCGCGCCGCCTGCGCACCCTGCGCTGGGGGCTCGTCCCCTCCTGGGCGAAGGACCCGGACGGGGGCGCCCGCATGATCAACGCACGGGTCGAGACGGTGCACGAGAAGCCGGCCTACCGCCGCGCGTTCACCCGACGCCGGTGCCTGCTGCCCGCGGACGGCTTCTACGAGTGGCAGGCCGTGGCCGCCACCGCCACGGCCAAGGCGTACAAGCAGCCGTACTTCATCACCCCGCAGGACGCCGCGGTGATGGCCATGGCCGGGCTGTACGAGTTCTGGCGCGACCCCGCCGTGACCGACGAGGACGATCCGGCGGCCTGGCTCGCCACCGCCACGATCATCACGACCGAGGCCACCGACGCGGCCGGCCGGATCCACCCCCGCATGCCGCTGGCCGTGGCCCCGGAGGACCATCAGGCGTGGCTGGACCCCGCCCACCAGGACGTCCACGGACTCCGGGCGCTGCTGCACACCCCGGCCGACGGCCGGCTCGACGTACGGGCGGTGTCCACGGCGGTCAACAGCGTCCGCAACAACGGCCCCGAGCTGCTGGCACCCGCCCCCGAACGCTGATCCGGCCCCCGGCCCCCGGCCCGCGGCTCCCGGCCCGCGCCCGGCTCCCGGCCCGCGCCCGGCCCCCGGCCCGCGCCCGGCCACCGCCCGGTTCCCCGGCCACCGCCCGGTTCCCCGGCACCGTCCGGTTCCTCGGCCACCGCCCGGGTCCCGGCCCCCAGCCACCGCCCGGCTCCCGGCCACCGCCCGGCTCCCGGCCACCGCCCGGCCCCCAGCCACCGCCCGGCTCCCGGTCACCGCCCGGCTCCCGGTCACCCGCCGGCCTCCGCAGCCTCCCGGCCACGGACGGCCAGGGCGTGCGGGGGGCGGACCGGCCGCTCCGGCAGGCGCAGCGGGCGGTTTCCCGGGGTGAGCGACCCCAGCACGCGCGGCCCGGCGGCCCCCGTGCACCCCGGGGCATTGCCCGGCAGGCCGTGCGCGGTGAGGTACCCGAGCACCGCGAAGGCGTAGGCCTCCTTCGCCTCCGCGGGCAGCCCCAGCTCCTGCGACCCGCGGACGGCGGTCCGGCCCGCGAGCTCGTCCCGGAGCATCGCCATCAGCGTCGGGTTGCGCACGCCGCCGCCCGACACGAACACCTCCGTGGTCCCCGGCGGGCGCAGCGCGTCGGCAACCGTCCGTGCGGTCAGGCGCGTCAGCGTGGCGAGGAGGTCCTGCGGGCGGAGCTCCGCGAAGCCCGCCAGCCGGGCCCGGAGGTAGTCCGCGTGGAACAGCTCCTTGCCCGTCGTCCGGGGGACCGGCATCCGGTAGTACGGCTCTGCCGACAGCAGCTCCTGCAGCAGCCCCTCGTGGACGCGCCCTGCGGCGGCGAGCAGCCCGTCCGCGTCGTACGCGAGCCGCCCCGCGGTCAGTTCCCGGACCGCGGCGTCGATCAGCGCATTGCCCGGGCCGGTGTCGAACGCCACCGGACCGGCGCCCGCCGGCAGCACGGTCACATTGGCGATCCCCCCGATGTTCAGCGCCGCGGGCACGCCGGGGCGCCCGCGCAGGAGCATCAGGTCGACCAGGCTGACCAGCGGTGCGCCCTGCCCGCCCGCCGCCACGTCGCGCGGCCGGAAACCGGAGACGACCGGGCAGCCGGTGCGTTCCGCGATCCAGGCGGGCTCGCCCAGCTGAAGCGTCCCGCGGACCCGGCCGTCCTCCGTCCAGTGGTACACCGTCTGCCCGTGCGAGGCGACCAACTCGGCGCGCCCTGCGCACAGTTCCCGGTCGGCGCGGGCGGCGACGGCCGCGAAGGCCTGCCCGATCAGGGTGTCGAGGCGGCAGACCTCGGCCAGGGTGGTCGCGGCGGGCGGCAGTGCGGCGGCGAGGGCCTCCCGTACGTCGGCCGGGTACGGCTCGCTGACCATGCCCAGCGGCACGAGGTGCAGCGTGCCGTCGTCGGAACGGAGTTCGAGGTCGGCGGCCGCCGCGTCGACGGCGTCGTACGAGGTCCCCGACATCAGCCCGATCACCCTCACCGCAGCGGCTCCCGGTGGTCGCGGCCGCGCAGCGCCAGCAGCGCCGGGCAGCTGAGGGCGCAGGCGCCGGCGGCGTAGTAGGCGGGCACGGCGGTGTCTCCCGTGGCGGCGATCAGGGCGGTGATGACGAGCCCGGCACAGCCGGAGAACACCGCGTTGGCCAGCGAGTAGGCCAGTCCGAGGCCGGTGCAGCGGACCCTGCGCGGGAACATCTCGGCGAGCATGGCGGGCCCGGGTCCGGCGAGCAGGCCGACCAGCGCCCCCGCGAGCAGTACGGCCCCGGCCCGGGCCCACGGTGAGGAGGCGGGGGACTGGAGCACGTTCAGGAGGGGCAGGGCGAGCACCACGACGCCGAGGGCGCCGCACAGCATCACCGGGCGCCTGCCGATCCGGTCGCTCAGCGCTCCGGCGGGCAGGATCGCCGCCGCGAACCCGGTGTTGGCGAGGGCGGTGGCGACCAGGGCCTCGCGGAGGGAGGCGCCCAGCGTCGCCTGGAGGTAGGACGGCAGGACGACGAGGAACGTGTAGCCGGCCGCCGACCAGCCCATGATCCGTCCGATGCCGAGCACCACGGCCCGCGCGAGTTCCCGGGCCCCGGCCCGCGGGACGGCGCCGGTTGCCGGGGGAGCCCCGGGCGGCTCCTCCACCGCGGTGCGCAGCCACAGCGCCACCGCGCCCAGCGGCAGGGCCAGCAGGAACGGGATCCGCCAGCCCCACGCGTGCAGGGCCTCGGCGGACAGCACGCTCGCCAGGGAGGCGGCCGTACCGGCCCCGGCGAGCAGGCCGAGCGCGACGGTGAAGGACTGCCAGGCGCCGTAGCGGCCGCGGCGGCCGACGGGCGCGTATTCCGTCATCAGGGAGACGGCCCCGCCGAACTCGCCGCCCGCGGAGAGGCCTTGCAGGGCCCGCAGGAGGGTGAGCAGCCAGGGGGCGGCCGCCCCGATCGTGGCGCGCGTCGGCAGGAGACCGATCATCACGGTCGCCAGGGTCATCAGGCCGACGACCGTGATCAGGGCGGGCCGCCGCCCCACCCGGTCGCCGAGCCGCCCGAACAGGACGGCGCCGACCGGGCGGAAGAAGAACGCGAGCGCGAACGAGGCGTACGTCGCCACCAGTGCCTCGGCTCCGCCGGCTCCGCCGGTCCCGGTCCCGCCGGTCCCGCTCGCGCCCGGAGTGAAGAAGTTCGCGGCGATGACGGTGGCCAGGCATCCGTACACGCCGAACTCGTACCACTCGACGAGATTGCCGGCCGACCCGGCGAGCAGCGCCCGACGGGACGCTGCGCCGCGGCGGACGGCCGTGGGCGGCGCCGGCGCGGGCGGCGCGGGGTACGGGTCAGACGCCGTCATCGGACAGCGGGGGTTCGAACGCCGGACGCAGGGTTCCGGCAGCGTGCAGGGGCGTGTGGCCCGGCCGCCGCTCCGCGCTGCCGGGCACGCGGGTGCCGAGCCACTCGGTGCCGAGGAGCAGTTCGGCCGAACGGAGTGCCGTGTACGCGTTCCGTTGGCCCATCAGGATGCACAGGGTGTACGTGGCGTCGTCGAGCTCGCTGCGCACGGCGAGGTCGTGGGGCGCGTCCAGGGCTCGCCTGCGCAGCCCGCGGTGCCGTTTCAGCAGGGTGCCGATGGCCTGCGGATCGGGGAGCAGCCGGGTGTACGGCTGCGCCACGGGTGCGGTGGCGGACCGGGCCTCGTCCATCGCCTCCGCCAGGGCCTGCCGCAGGGGGGACCGGGGCGTGCCGCCGTCGGCGAGCGCGAGCACGGCCTCCGCCGTTTCGCGCGGCCCGGCGTCGGCGCTGCGTGCGGCGGCCGCCAGGATCCGGCGGGCCGCGTCGGCGCCGCAGGGCACCACCGCCATCAGGACGGTGACGGCCTGTTCCGCGGGAGCGTGCGGGTGCGGGTGGTGGTGTGGGTGCCGGTGTGGGGTCTCGCTCATCCGCCTGTTTCCTCGTTCCTCGTTCGTGCGGCTGCCGGCCCGGGGGTTCGGCGGTCGGGGAGCGGCGCGGACCGGCCCGTCGGAGGGCGTGCGCCGCGTCGTAGGCTGGCGGCAGGCAGCCCCTGCCGATTCCTCCCGGAAGGACATGCGTGATGAGTGCGAAGGCCCGAAAACTGTTCGAGGCGCTCGATCTCAACCAAGACGGCACCCTGACCCGCCTGGAAGTGATCACCGCCCTGCGGACGAAGGGCCCGACCCTGGCCGCCGACGGTGACCTGCCGTTCTGGGGCCTGGGCGATGTAGACGCCTCGTCCGCCCTCTTCGACGCCGCCGACAAGAACGGCGACAACGTGCTGACGTTCGAGGAGTTCTCCCGGGAGGTCGACCGCCGCTTCGGCTGGTAGCCCGCGCAGCCACCGGTGGGCCGGCTAGGCCGTCCGGCCGTCGGAGTCCCGGTCCGGGCCGGACTCCTCCTCGGCGGCGGCGAGCGTGACGTTCCGCCGGGTGAGGACGACGGTGGCCGCGGCCGCGCTGAGCGCGAAGGCCGTCACCACCGTGGCCGGACGGTCCAGCCGGTGCCGGCTCGCATGGTCCAGCGAGAAACGGCCGGGTCCGGAAAGGCCGAGGCAGGCCGCCACGAAGCCCAGGAAGGCCGGGTACTCCAGGCCGCCGCCCTGGGCGAAGAACCCGGCGGGCGCGTGCACGGCGGCGGCGCCGGCCATGGCGCCCGCGGCGGCGGCGCCGGCCACCGGGGTCGCCAGGCCCAGCGCGAGCAGCGCGCCGCCGCCCGCCTCGCCGAGGCCGGCCGCGATCGCGCTCTCCCGGCCGGGCGTGAACCCCATGTGCTCCATGCCGCGGGCCGTGCCCTCGATACCGCCGCCGCCGAACCAGCCGAAGAGCTTCTGCGCACCGTGCGCGAGCAGCACGCCGCCGGCCCCCAGACGCAGGGCGAGCAGGCCGAGATCCTTGCGATGCGTGAGCGGCATGAAGACGGACCCTTTCCTAGGCGCGGTCGTCACGACCGGGTACGGGGTGGGTGGTGCGTGTGACCCGGTCTCAAGCTTCACGCGAGTACGGCGAGTGCGCACGCGCTGTACCGCCGCCGGCATCCCGCGTCGCGGTGGGACCGCGGGATCAGCCGTCGTCCATCGCGGCGTCGCAGGAGGGGCAGACGAGGCTCGCTTCCCCGGGCGGATACCAGGGCGGTCCGGCCGGGGATCCGGCCGGCGGTGCGGCCGGCGGTCCGGCCGCTCGCATCGCGAAGGTGTCCTTGCCGCAGAGCGTGCGCGGGCCCGGCTCGGTGGTCGTGCCCGGCGCGGCGGGAGCGGCGTGCACCCGGCGTACGGGTGCTCCGGCGTCGTGGCCCGGCCCGTGGGCGGTGCGGGCGTGCGACGGGGTGTCGAACTCGTGCATGGCGATGATCACGCTCATGCCTCGACGGTAGGCGACCGCACGGGAACCCGCTCCCGCTGTCCCTTCCGCCACCCCTGAGGCGGGGCCAACCGAGCGTAAGACATACAAAAGGCCATGCATTTCATTGCGTTTGAGGTGTATGCGCCATATGTTCCCCACGGATTCGACCCTGGTTCCCCACCCCGTCCGGAACCGGAACAGCCGCGCACACTCCGACCGGAGGTCCTCCATGCCTTGTCGTACGTCACTCACGCTGCTGGCCGCAGCCGCCCTGCTCTCCCTCGGGGTCCCGGCCACGGCCGCCCACGCGGCCGACGCCACCTGCTTCGGGCAGGCCGCGACCATCACCGGGTCCGGCACGATCACCGGGACGGAGGGCAACGACGTCATCATCGGGTCGGCGGAGGCGGACACCATCGACGGCCGCGGCGGGAACGACCTGATCTGCGGGCTCGGAGGCAACGACACGATCTCCGGTGGCCTGGGCGACGACCGGCTGGACGGCGGCGAGGGTGCGGACCTGATCCGCGGCGACCTGCTCTCCACGAGGGCCTCCGTCGACGGCGGCGGGAACGACATCCTCTTCGGCGGGCCGGGTGACGACCGCATGGGCGGGGACAGCATGGCCTTCGGCTCCAGCGCGTCCGGCGGCGGCAACGACATCCTGTTCGGCGAGGCCGGCAACGACGCCATGATCGGCGACAGCCGCGGCGGCATCAACGCGAGCGGCGGCGGCCGGGACATCCTGGACGGCGGCGCCGGGGACGACACCCTCACCGGCGACTCCTCCGCCGAGGGCACCGCGACCGGCAGCGGAGAGGACGTACTGCTGGGCGGGCCCGGCGTCGACGCGATCATCGGCGACAGCAACTCGGGCCACGCCGCACACGGCAAGGGCGAGGGCGGCATCACCGGCAAGCCCGCCCGGCCGGGCCGCCAGGGCCGCCCGACCCCGTCCGCGAAGCCCGCTCAGGGGGCGCCGCTCGCTCCCGCCGCTCCGGCCGCGCCCGTCCCGGCGGCCGCGGCGGGCACCGGCAACGACGTCATCGACGGCGGCGAGGACGTGACGGACACCTGCGACGGCACGGACGGGGCCGACATCGCGGTCCGCTGCGAGACCCTGACGAACGTCCCGTAGCGGCGGGACCCGTCGGCGGCGCGGTCGGCGTTCAGCGGATTCCGTAGCGCGCCGCGATGCCGTCGAGGACGATCTGCAGGCCCTCTTCGAAGTGCTCGTCGTACTCCTGGAAGAGGTGCTCACCGGCAGCCGCGGCGAGCGGGTATCCGGCCAGCCGCTCGCCGCGCTCCGCCACGTCGTAGCCCTCCCGGCGCTCGCCCGGGACGGGGTGGACGCCCTGCTCCTCGATCACGAACCCGAGGGTGTACGAGAACGTGGTCGTCATGGCCCGGACGGCCTGCGGCAGCGCGAAGCCCTGCGCCGTCAGGGCCTGGAGGTAGGCCTCGGACTGCCGGGCGTGCTCGGTGTTGGTGAAGCGCGAACCGGTGAACACCCGGGCGCCGTCGCGGTAGGCGAGCAGCGCGCGGCGCAGCCCGCGATTGGCGAGCAGCATCCGCTCGCGCCAGGGCGGCGGGGAGCCGTCCGCCGCCCCCGGTGCACCTGCTCCGTCCGCCGTCTCCGCGTCCGGGCCCGGGCCGAGGTCCGTGGCCATGCGCCGGAACATCTCCGTGGCCATCTCGTCGATCAGCTCTTGCTTGTTCTTGAAGTGCCAGTAGAGCGCGGGCGCCTTCACGTCCAGCTCCTGCGCGATGGCCCGGAGGGTGAGCTTGTCGAGCCCGCCTTCGTTGAGCAGGCGCAGCGCGGTCTCGGCGACGGTCAGGCGGCTGAGGGGCGGGACGCGCGGCGGGGTCTGCTGCGGCTTGGCGTTCATCGTCGGTTCCGTCTCCCGGGGCGCGGTTCACGCATTCGTGGGTTGACAGCTTAACAACGTTAAGGGCACTCTTGCGAGGTGCCCTCCTTAACGCTGTTAAGGAGGGGTGGCCCAAGCGATGGACGCATGGAACGGGGAGAGCGATGGAGCACAACGAGCACCGGCAGCCGCAGAGTCCGCAGGGGGAGGCGTGGAACGACGTGCTGATCGTGGGCGCGGGTCCCACCGGGCTGGTGCTGGCCTGTGACCTGGCCCGGCGCGGAGTGCGCGCGCTGGTCGTCGAACGGTCGCCGGACCTGTTCCCCGGCTCCCGGGGCAAGGGGATCCAGCCGCGGACCCTGGAGGTCTTCGACGATCTGGGCGTCCTGCCGGACATCCTGAAATGGGGCGGTCAGGCGCCGGTCGGCATGACGTGGCTGGACGGCCACCGCGCTGGTGAGTACCGCATGTTCGAGGACGTCGAGCCGACCGAGGACGCGCCGTACATGGTGCCCTGGACACTGCCGCAGTGGCGCACCCAGCGCATCCTGCTCGACCGCCTCCGCGCACTGGGCGGTGACGTGCTGTTCGGAGCCGAACTGACCGGTCTGACCCAGGACGCCGAATCCGTCACGGCCACCCTCGTGACGGCCGGAGGCGGGGGCCCGGTGACCGTCCGCGCGGGTTACGCCGTCGCCGCCGACGGCGGCCGGTCCACGGTCCGTCGGCTCACCGGCATCACGATGACCGGCGAGCGCGTGGACCCCACCCCGCTGCTCGTGGCGGACGTGGTCATACCGACGCTCGACCGGGACAACTGGCACATCTTCCCGCCCGCCGCGGACGGGACGGGCTTCGCGACGCTGTGCCCCCTGCCGCACACGCGGGAGTTCCAGTTCGTCGCCCAGGCGGCAGCGGCCGGCGGCGAGGTGACGGCGGATGACGTCCGGTCGCTGGTCGCCGCCGCCACCCACGTGGCGGCAGAGGAGGTCACCGAGGTCCTGTGGGCGTCGGACTTCACCGTGAACGCCGCGCTCGCCGACCGGTTCCGGGACGGCAGGGTCTTCCTCGCCGGCGATGCCGCCCACATCCACTCGCCTGCGGGCGGCCAGGGGCTGAACACCAGCGTCCAGGACGCCTACAACCTGGGCTGGAAGCTCGCCGCCGTGCTGCGCGACGGAGCCCCCGAGGCGCTGCTGGACACGTACGAGGAGGAGCGGCTGCCCAACGCCGCCGCCATGCTGGGGCTCTCCACCCGCATCCACCGCGGGCAGGAGCGGCGCGGGGCCGCCACCCGCCAGCTCGGCATCAGCCTGCGGGACTCCTCGCTCACCCGCGAGACCCGCACGGGCCTGGCCGAGGACGCCCTCAGCGCGGGGGACCGCGCACCCGACGGCAATCGTGACGGGCTCCGGCTCTTCGACCTCTACCGCGGCCCCCACTTCAGCCTGCTGGCGGTCGACACCCCGCTGCCCGAGCGGCTGCCGCCCCTTCCGGGGCTGCGCACCGCGCGGACGGGGCCGTACGAGGCCTACGGGCGCGGCCTGTACCTGGTCCGCCCGGACGGATACATAGCCTGGGCCGGCTCCGGCGGCGACGACGCCGGGACCGGCGAACTGTGCGCATGGGCCTCCCGGGTGGCCGGGTGACGCAGCGAAGCCCCGCCGAGGGGTGACTGCCGGGCCGCCGGCGGGCCGCCGCTAAGGGCGGGCGTAGGGGCGGGTCATGATCTCCATGTTGTGGCCGTCCGGGTCGGCGAAGTACGCGCCGCGACCGCCGAACAGGCGGTTGATGCTCCCGGGTTCGGTGTGGTGCGGGTCGGCGTAGTAGGTGACGCCGACCGCCTCCAGCCGGGCGATCACGGCGTCGAACCGCCCGTCGGGCACGAGGAACGCATAGTGCTGCGACTGGATCGGCTCGCCGGTCATCGCGTAGTAGTCGAGCGTCACGCCGTTGCCGAGGTCGACGGGCAGGAACGGCCCGAACGGGGCCCCGACCTCCAGCCCCAGGATCACGGCGAGGAACTCGGCCGACAGCTGCCGGTCCCTGGCGTGCACGACGGTGTGGTTCAACTGGACGGCATCGTCCGGGTACTGCCGGGTGTGGGACATGGGATGGGTGTGTCTCCGGTTTCGGTATCGCTGGACGGGCGCACACGGCGCCGGACGCAAGAAACACGGAGAGGGGGGCGGGCTCCTGGCCCGCCTCGGGTTCACGCCGAGGCCGGGAACCCTGCTCGTACATGGCCCAAGGCCGACCCGGCAGTCACCCGGCCAACCCTAGTGATCACCACCGTCCGGCGCAACGAGGAACTCCCGCCGCCTCAGCGCCGCGTCCTGGCCACCGCCCGCACCAGCCCGCGCTCGTGCGGCCGCAGGCGCGGCAGCACCCCCGGCCCCGGCGGACCCCAGGCCGCGAGCGCCGCCGTGGCCGCCGACGCCCCCGTCACCGCGGCGAGCGCGTACGACCAGGTGGGCGCCGTGCCGCTGGGGAGCACCAGCACGAGCAGCCCCAGCGTCGCGAGCCGCGCCCCGGTGCTCTCCAGCAGCCGCCAGGCGACCGCCGCGAGCGGAACAATTCCCCACAGCACGTACCAGGGCTGTACGACCGGCGCGGTCACCACCAACCCCAGCAGCGCCATGCCGGTGGCGTACTCGGGACCCGTACGCGGCGCACGCCATGCGCAGAAGGCCACCGCGCCCACACCCAGCAGCAGCCCCACCGACCGCGCGGCGGCGATCGCACCGGCCGCCGTCCCCACACCGAACGCCTCGGACAGCAGCCCGAGGATCCGGCCCACGTCCGTACTGGGCGAGAGCACCGTGTACACCTGCGCCGGGCCCCGCAGCGTCGACAGCCAGCCCCAGCCCTGGCCGCACACCCCCACGCCCAGCACCAGCGCCGCAAGGCCCGTCAGGGCGATCCCGGCGGCCCGCAGCCACCCCGACCGGCGGTCCGGCCGTCCTCCCACGGACCAGGCGGCGGCGCACAGCAGCGCCACCGCGGCAGGCACCTTCACCAGTGCGGCGCAGGTCAGCACGGCGGTGCCCAGCACCCAGCGGCCCCGGCGGAAGGCCACCAGCCCCGCCACCATCAGCCCGAGCATCAGCGCCTCGTTGTGGGCCCCGCCCACCAGGTGCACCAGCGCGAGCGGGTTCAGCACGGCCGCCCACAGCACCCCCGCCTCCCCGCCGCGACCCCGTTCGGAACCCGGCCCGGAGCCCCGGTCGGACGAAAGCCGCCGCACCCCCCACACGATCAGCCCCAGCCCGCACAGCGCCACCAGCCGCATCCCCAGCACCGCCGCCACCGTGTGGTGTTCACCCGTGACGGCCACCACGGCCCGGCTCGCCGCAACGGCCAGCGGTCCGTAGGGCGCCGGCGCGTCCCGCCACATCTCCGGCACGTTGTCCGCGAGTGCCCCACCGAGCACCACGGGCCCCCACCGGTACACGTCCCCGCCCCGGCCCGCCAGCGCTCCCTGCGCGACGTAGCTGTACGCGTCGTTGCTGAACAGCAACGGCCCCGGCACGAGCGGCAGGACCCAGGACCACAGCACCGCGCGCAGCTGCCCGCGGCCGACCGGTTCCCCCCGTCGCAGCAGCCCGCCCAGCCGCCACCAGGCGGTCACCAGCAGCACCAGCCCCGCGTACGAGGCCGCGGCTCCCAGCACCGTGTGTGCCGGGCTCCGCTGTGCCCACACCCCGTCGGGGACCCCGGACGGCAGCGCCCCGGCGGACCAGCTCCCGGCGGCCAGCAGCACCGATCCGAGCGTTCCGAGCAGTCGGCAACCCCGGACCGTGACCCCCACGTCAGCCATGGCGGCAGCCTAGGGTCGACGGGGCCGGTGATCGGCCCGTGCGAGGCGTCGGGCACATGAACTTCGGGCGGCGTTCCGTCCTCGCGCCGGCGGCCGGCTCCGGACCGGCGGGCGGCGGCCCCGCGCCGGGTGCGCTCAGCGGGTCATGCGGGCGACCCCGGCCGGACGGGCAGGGTCCGGTGGCCGTTGCTGATCAGCGAGGTGACGGGCAGCAGCTCCTCGGCGGGCACCGCCAGCGCGATCTCCGGGAAGCGGCGGAACAGCGCTTCGAGGGCGGACGCGACTTCGAGCCGGGCCAGCGGCGCGCCCAGACAGAAGTGCACCCCGTGCCCGAAGGCGAGGTGGTCCTTGGTGACCCGGGTGACGTCGAAGGTGTCCGCGTCCGGGCTGTGCCAGTCGGGGTGCCGGTTGGCGGCGGCGTACGAGGCGAGGATCGCCTCGCCCTTGGCGATGGTCCGCCCGTCGGGCAGGGGCAGGTCGGCCAGTGCGAACCGCATCGGCAGGTGCTTGACGGCCGATTCGTGGCGCAGGGTCTCCTCGACGACGTCACCCCAGCCGCTGCGGCCGGAGCGGACGTGCTCCAACTGGTCCGGATGCGTGAGCAGGGCGGTGACCGCCTGGTCGATGACGTTGACGGTCGTCTCGTACCCGGCGCTGATCATCAGGAACAGCGTGTCGGCCAGCTCGGTGTCGGAGAGCGCGCAGCCGTCGCCCTCCTCGTCGCGGGCGGCGATGAGGAGCGAGGTCATGTCGTCGCCGGGCTGGGCGCGCTTGGCGGAGACGAGCCGGCCGAGCATCTCGTAGGCCCGGACCGCGTTCGCGTCGGCCTCCTCGGGGGTGAGCGTGGTGTCGAACACACCGTCCACCACCGAGCGGAACTCACCGCGCTGCTCCGGCGGGAGCCCCATGAGGTGTCCGATGACCGCGACGGGCAGCGGGTGGGCAAGCCGTTCGCGCAGGTCCGCCACCTCGCCGGGCGGCAAGGCCGCGAGCTCGTCGAGGAGTCCGGCGACGATGTCCTGAACCGTCTCGCGCAGCAGGGCGACACGGCGGGCGCTGAACGCGGGGGCCACCATCCGCCGCAGCCGCCGGTGGTCGGCTCCGTACGCGGTGAACATGTTGGTGACCGCGACCCAGAGGGCGAGCGGCCACGTCTGCACCGCCTGCTCGAACTCCGGCCAGTGCGCGCGGGCGTCCTTGGACACGTCCGGGCTGGTGAGCAGTTCCTTCAGGAGCGCCGGATCGGTGACGGCCCAGGCCGTCACCCCGAGGACGTCGACACGGGCCGCGGGCCCCTGGGAGCGCAGCAGCAGGTGCTCGGCGTGCCGGTCGGCGCCGGCGGGATCGAGGACCAGCGGGGCATCGGAGTGGTTCACGCGGGACTCCTTCGGGAGACGGACGTGGGGGTGCTGTGGATGCTCCATCTCCCGCACAACGCGCCTCGCGGACAAGGTGTTCCGCGGCTCGCGGCCGCGCCGTCCAGGGCCTTGCCGGCCGCGCCGGCGGTCCGGCTGCCGCTCAACAGGCCCCCGTACACGCGGACGTAGCGGTCCGGTCCGGAGAATCCCGTGAGCTCCCGGACCCGGCCGGCGCCCGTGGTCGTGGAGTACGCGGTGCGCCACGTGGCGGCGTCGTCGGAGACATGGATCCGCAGCGCCTTCCGGTAGGCGGCCTCCCGGCGCGGCACCACCCGGCCGATGGCCCGGCTCGATCCGCGGTCGACCCGGAGCCACTGCGGGTCCGTGTACGCGCTGGACCAGCGGGTGCCGCCGTCGCCGTCGCCGTCGGTGGCCGCGGGCTTCGGCGAGCCCCAGGTCTGCTGGGCCAGGGCGCGCAGCGGGTACGTGATCCCCGCGGCGATCTGGTCCTGCGTCTCGGCGGTGGGGTTGTCGCACCAGCGTGTTAGCGTCGCGCCATGTCCAAGGCCGAAATAGACGTGCTGACCGCCGAGTTCTTCGGCGCCTTCGACAACCGGGGCGGCAAGGCCGCCGACGTGGACCGGATCCGGCGGCTGACCCTGCCCGGCGCCGTGATCGTCAAGACCGGTCCGGAGTTCACGGTGCACACCGTCGACGAGTTCGTCGAGCCCCGCCGCAAGCTGCTCGGCGACGGCCGGCTGGTCGAGTTCTGCGAGTGGGAGACCTCCGAACGCACCGACATCGCGGGGGACATCGCGTCGCGGTTCGGCGCCTACCGCAAGTCCGGGATCCTGGACGGCGAGCCGTTCGAAGGGGGCGGGACCAAGACCATCCAGTTCGTCCGCACCCCGGACGGCTGGCGGATCGCCGCGTTCTCCTGGTACGACCGGCCCTGACGCGTCAACGGCGGCGACCGATGGTGCGGGGCGCGCGCCGGCGCACCACCGTGACCACGAGCACCAGCAGCACCGCAAGACCGTACGCCGTCGCACTCACCGCCTCCCGCGAGCCGAACACCCGGCCCGTCACGTAGACGGCGGGACCCGCGACCGCGATGCCCAGCCACTCCCAGCGTCCGTCCAGCGCCACGAGCGCGACGAGCAGCAGGGCGTACCAGGAATAGCCGGGCGTGAGCAGCGCGAACGCCCACCCCGTCACCAGCAGCGCGCCGCTCCAGGGCCGTCGGGGATCCCCGCGCCACAGCACGTACCCGGTCACCCCGGCCATCGCGGCGAGCAGCACCGGCAGCGCCCAGGCGTCCGGCAGCACCAGCCGCAGCAGCGCGTAACGGGACCCGGCCGAGGGGTCCTCGTACCCCTCCTCCGCCACGTATCCGCCGAGGTAGCCGAAGACGGAACCGTGCGAGAGCAGGACGTACGGCAGGTACGCGAGCACCGTCACCACGGCCGCCGGCAGCAGGACGGCGACCGCGTCCCGCACCCGGCGCACCCCGGACAGGGCTCCCGGCAGGACGACCGCCGGCATCAGCTTCGTGGCCACGGCGGCGCCGAGGACCAGCCCGCCGCAGGCCCGCCGGCCGAGCGCCGGCGCGGCCACCAGCCCGAGCCCGGCCACCGCGAGCAGGACCCCCAGCACGTCGACGTGCGCGTTGTTGACCGCCTCGACCGGTACGGCGGGGCACCACGCCCAGTACGCGGCCCTGCGCGGGTCCGAGCCCCGGCGGCGCAGGATCAGCAGCAGCGCGCCCGTCACGGCGAGGGACAGCAGCCCGGCCCCGGTCTGGAGCGGTTTGTGCCGGGCGCCCGCGGGGGAGAGCCGGTCGACGGCCAGGAAGTACACCTCGGCGACCGGCGGGTAGATGGTGTGCACGGCGGGCCGGTTGATCCGGGTGCAGAGCCTGCCGGCGCCGGTGTTCCCGGCGGTGTCCGTCGTCCCCGGGCGCTCCGGGGCGCCGGTCTGCGGGATGCGGGCCCGGTCCGGGCCCGCGCAGGCGGCGCCCGTGGGGAACAGCCACGGATCGCGGAGCCGGCCCAGCGCGGGGTCCTGCGGCGCGTGGTCGTACGGGGAGATGCCGGCGGACTGGACCCGGCCGTCCCAGGCGTAGCGGTACGAGTCGGTGCTGGTCCGGGGCGGGGCCACCAGCCCCGTCGCCGCCACCGCGACGGCCCCCGCCAGCACCAGCGGCACGACGGCGGCGGCCGGCACCCGGCGCAGCGCGAGCAGGGCGACGGCGAACAGCGCCCAGCAGGCCGCGTACCACCAGGACAGTCCGGCGGGGTCGGTGAAGTAGCCGTCATGGCGGACGGTCCACACGAGGGCGGCGACCAGGGCGGCGACCAGAGCGGCGAGGCGGGCGGATGCGGGGCAGACGCCGGGGGAAGTACGCAGGTTCACCACCGCAGCGTTCCAGGCCACGGCCCCGGAACGGGGCCCGGAGCCGCCCATGTCCGTGTTTCGTAAGGTGTCCGGACCCCCCGTGGACGCCGACTCGGGGGTGTCATGGCTCCATGCGCTTCCCCCTCCGATTCCCTTCCGGCCCGCCCGTCACGTTCAGGGCGCGGTTGCACGACGCCCGCACCGCGACCGCCCTGGGCCGCCCGCTCGGGCTCGCCTTCGCCGTGTGCTTCGCGACCGGTGTGCTCAGCCACTTCTTCCAGCACCCGCCGGTCTGGCTCGCCGACCGGCTGCCGAGCCGCCCGTACTGGGGCTACCGGTTCACCCAGGGACTCCACGTGGTCTCCGGGACCGCGGCGGTCCCGCTGCTCCTGGCGAAGCTGTGGGCCGTGTACCCGAGGCTGTTCGCCTGGCCGCCGTTGCGGTCGGTGCGGCACGCGCTGGAGCGGGCCGCCGTGGCGGTGCTCGTCGCGGCCGGGGTGTTCGAACTGTTCAGCGGGCTGCTGAACACCTTCCAGTGGTACCCCTGGCCCTTCTCCTTCGTCCCCGTGCACTTCGCGCTGGCCTGGCTCCTGATCGGCGCGCTGATGCTGCACGTCGCGGTGAAGTGGCCACAGATCCTGGCGCATTGGACCCGCCGTTCCCCGGGGACGCTCGCCCTGCCCGAGGCGGACGGCCCGGACCGGCGCACGCTGCTCGCCGCGGTCGCCGCCGGCGTGGGGGCGGTGACGCTGACGACCGCCGGGCAGTCCGTCTCCGCGCTCGGCCGGTTCGACCTGTTCGCCCCGCGCGATCCCGCCGCAGGACCGCAGGGACTGCCGGTGAACCGGACGGCGAACGCGGCCCGGATCACCGGGGATTCGCTGCGGGACTGGCGGCTGACCGTCACCGGTCCGCGCCCGTACACGCTCGGCCTCGACGAACTGCGCGCGCTGCCGCAGTACGAGGTGACGCTGCCCATCGCGTGCGTCGAGGGCTGGAGCAGGAACGCCCGCTGGACGGGCGTGCGGGTGCGCGACCTGCTGGAACGCGCCGGGGGAGGCCCCGACGCCCGGGCCCGGGTGGTGTCGCTGGAGGCGGTCGGGGCGTACCGGGTGATGGAGATGGGCCGCCAGTACGCGCAGGACCCGCTCACCCTGCTGGCGTTGCGCCTGAACGGCGAGGAACTCTCCCTGGACCACGGCTACCCGGCGCGGATCATCGCGCCCGACCGGCCCGGCGTGCTCCAGACCAAGTGGGTCGGCCGACTGGAGGTGGCGTGATGGGGTACCGGTACGCGGTGGCCGGGCTGGGGCTGGCCCTGATGGGCGTCGGCGGCGCGCTGCTGGTGCAGCAGCCCTCGCCCTGGCGGATCGCGCAGTGGCTCGCGGGCGCCGCCGTCCTGCACGACGCCCTGATCGCGCCGCTCGTTTTCGCGGTCGCCGCCCTCGCCGGCGCCGCGGGCCTGCGCCTGCGCGGGATCCCGCGCGCCGCCCTGATCGTCGCCGGCTCCCTGACCGTGATCGCCCTGCCGCCGCTGCTGCGGCCGGGCGGGGTGGCCAACGCGACGGTGCTGCCGCTGGACTACCTGCGCAACTGGCTGCTGACGATGGCGGCCATCGCCGTGGCCGCCTCGCTGTACGCCGGGACGCGCGCGGCGCTGCGCGGGCCGCGCCGCCGGCCCTGAGCCCCGGACACGCGCAAGCGGCCGGCGCAGTACTGCGCCGGTGTGGTTTAAACAAATGGCGCGGGCCACGGAAATGTGTGTGTATATATAGGGGGGGGGGGGTTAAATTAAAA
>NZ_JBHYVA010000107.1:0-16973 GCF_042750055.1 Streptomyces sp. NPDC059456 | reverse complement strand
AGGGCGAACGGCACGGTGTCGTGGGGGCGCGTGCCGGGCCCCCCCCCCAGCACCGCCGCGCCCCGCGGCGCGGGGCCCCCCCCCGGGGGGCCGCGCACCCGCGCGGACGCCCGGCGGAAGAACTCGGCCCGGCAGCCGCGGGGGAGGCGGCGCGGGTCGGCGTACAGGGCGCAGAAGTGTTCGGCCATCCGCCGGTGCACGGTGGGGCGCCAGCGCTCCAGCCCGGGGCGGGAGCCGAGGTATCCGAAGACCCGGTCGTACTGGTCGAAGATGTCCAGGTGGCGGCGGCTGGTGGTGGTCAGGATCGAGCCGGTGCGCCGCTGGCGGTAGTGCACGCACACCCGGTCCAGGACCGCGATGGACTCGGCGGCCAGCAGCGCCGGATAGGTCCAGGGGGTGTCCTCGTAGAAGCCGGGCGGGAATTCGAGGCCCTCGCGCTCCGCGTACTCGCGGCGGTACGCCTTGTTCCACACCACCATCAGCATGCCGAGCAGGGCGGGGCGGTCCGCGAGCCGGAAGCTGGCCGGGCCCTCCTCGGACAGCCGGTGCGAGAGGCGGTTGCGCACCACCTCCCCGGTCCAGAAGGTGCGCGCGTAGTCGTAGACGAGGACGTCCGGGGAGCCGGTGTCCTTGAGCCGGTCGGTGATGGCCTGGAGGGCGCCCGGGGCGAGGGTGTCGTCGCCGTCGAGGAAGACCAGGTAATCGCCGGTGGCCCGGGCCAGGCCCGCGTTGCGGGCCGGCCCCAGGCCCAGGTTGTGCGCCAGGTGCACGGCGGTCACCCGCGGGTCCCGCACCGCGTACTCGTCGATGATCGAACCGCAGGCGTCCGGGGAGGCGTCGTCGACCGCGATCAGTTCCAGATCCGGGTACGACTGGGACAGGACCGAATCCAGACTCTCCTGGAGGTACGCCTGAACCTTGTACGCGGGCACGATGACGCTGAACCGGGGCACGGCACATCCAGGGGTCGGCGCGGGCATGTTGCTCCCCCAGCAACCCCGGCGTGGCGATCGGGTTACGCAGCGTGTGGCATTCGGGTTGCGCTGCGTCAACACCGCAGGTCGGGTGCGCCGTTCTACTTGACCGCCCCCGCCATCACCCCCGAGACGAACTGCCGCTGGAAGGCGAAGAACACCACGAGCGGCACCACCATCGACAGGAACGCGCCGGGCGCCAGCACGTCGATGTTGTTGCCGAACTGCCGTACCTGCTGCTGGAGGGCGACCGTGATCGGCGGGTTCGCCGAGTCCGCGAACACCAGCGCGACCAGCATGTCGTTCCACACCCACAGGAACTGGAAGATGGCGAGCGAGGCGATCGCGGGCCCGCCCAGCGGCAGCACCACCCGGGCGAACAGCCGCAGTTCGCCCGCGCCGTCCAGGCGGGCCGCCTCCAGCAGCTCGCGCGGGATCTGCGCGAAGAAGTTGCGCAGCAGGAAGACGGCGAACGGCAGCCCGAACGCGGTGTGGAACAGCACCACCCCGGCCGTGGTCTCGAACAGCCCGATGGAGCCGAACAGTTCCGAGACCGGGATCAGCGCCACCTGCACGGGGACGACCAGCAGCCCCACCACGACCAGGAACAGCCAGTCCCGGCCCGGGAACTCCAGCCAGGCGAAGGCGTATCCGGCCAGCGAGCCCAGCACGACCACGAGCAGCGTCGCCGGGACCGTGATGGCCACCGTGCTGAGCAGCGCACTCGTGATGGTGTCGTCGGCCAGCAGGTGCGCGTAGTTCTCGGTCGTCAGCCGCGCCGGCGCCGTCAGCGCCTGCCACCAGCCGCCCCGGTTCAGGTCGGTGGGGGACAGGAAGGAGGAGATCAGCAGCCCGAGCGTGGGCACCAGCCAGAACAGCGCCGCCAGGACCAGGAACACGCGGACGGCTCCGGCCGCCGCGCCCGCCGCGAGCCGGTTCATCGCAGCCCCTCCTTCCGCAGCCTGCGGATGTTGTAGAGCATGACCGGCAGCACCAGCACCAGCAGCAGCACCGCGATCGCGCTGCCCAGCCCCGGATCGGCGTCGGTGCCGAACGAGGTGCGGTAGAGCTGGAGGGCCAGGACGTTCGCGTCGTCCTGCACCGAGCCCGGCGCGATCACGAACACCAGGTCGAAGATCTTCATCACGTTGATGACCAGGGTCACGAGGACCACCGCCAGCACGGGCGCCAGCAGCGGCACCGTGACCCGGCGGAACACCTGCCACTCGTTCGCCCCGTCCACCCGCGCCGCCTCCAGCAGCTCCCGCGGTACGGCGGCCAGCCCCGCCCCGATCAGTACCATCGCGAAACCGGCCCACATCCACACGTACGCCCCGATCACCGCCGGGGTCACCAGCGCCGGGCCGAGCCACTCGACGCCCGCGTACGCCTCCCGGAAGTTCGACGCCGGCAGCCGCAGCAACGCCCCGTCGGCCTTGGCGGACAGGGTGAACGTGCCGTCGGCCCGGGCCGTGGCCGCATCGACGACCCGGCCGTCCCTGACCGCCTCGACCCGGATGCCCGCCAGGCCCGACTCGGTCGCGTCGACCACGTTCGTCCGGCCGCCGCCGCCCCGCGTGAAGTCCTGCCAGGCCGTCCCCGTGACCTTGCCCGGCTCGGCGGGCGCGGCCCTGGCCGTACGGGTCCCCTCGGGCAGGGCCCCGGGAGCCACGCCGACCAGCGGGAGCAGCACCGGCACGCCCGCCCGTACGGGATCGCGGGTCGTGAAGCCGCCCGCGTCGGCCCCCGCGGCGGGGACCAGCGGGGAGTCGCGGCCCGGCCGGGCCTTGGGGAACGCCGAGGACTGCGCGAAGGTGTCGTGCACCCCGACCCAGACCGCGTTCGCGACCCCCCGGCCGGGATCGTGGTCGTACACGAGCCGGAAGATGATGCCCGCCGCCAGCATCGAGATCGCCATCGGCATGAACACCAGCAGCTTGAACGCCGTGCCCCAGCGCACCCGTTCGGTGAGCACCGCGAAGACCAGGCCCAGGGCGGTCGCCGTCGTCGGCGCCAGCACCACCCACAGCGCCGTGTTCTTCAGGGCCGTGCGGATCGTGTCGTCGTGCACGATCTCCCGGTAGTTGCCGCCGCCCACGAACACGTCGCCGGAACGGTCGAAGAAGCTGCGGTAGACGGAGTAGCCGATCGGATGCACGACGAGCGCACCGAGCAGCACCAGGGCGGGCAGGAGGAACGCCGCCGCGACGAGACGGCGCCGCCGGGCCTCCGCGGCCCGCGCTGCCGAAGGGGCCGGGGCCACGGGATCAGTTCCCGTAGGCCTTGGCCGCGTCCGCCTCCAGTCTGGCCTGGGTGCCCGCCACGTCCGACGGGTTCGCCAGGAAGTCCTGGAGCGCCTTCCACTCGCCGGCCCCCGGCGTCCCGCCGAACGCCGCCGGGGCCTGGTCCGACATGTCGAAGCGGAAGTCGTCGCCCGCCGCGATCAGCGCCTTGGCGATGCCCCGCTGGATGTCGTTGGGGTAGACCTTCAGGTCCACCGACTTGTTCGGGGAGACGAAACCGCCCTCCCGGGCCTGGATCTCCGCCGCGTCCGGGGAGGCCAGGAACGTCAGCAGCGCCTGCGCGCCCTTCGACGGCTTCAGCGCGACCGCCACGTCGCCGCCCGAGACCACCGGCGCCTTGGCGCCGACCGCCGGGAACGGGAACACGAGCGCGTCCTCGCCCACCTTCGCCTCGGTCTGCCCGATGTTCACCGCCACGAAGTCACCCTCGTAGACCATCGCGGCCGCCGGCCGGTCGCCCCCGGTGAAGGTCTGCGTCACCGACTTCGGGAACTCGGTGGCCAGCGCCCCGCTCGGGCCGCCCGCCAGGAAGTCCTTGCGGCCGAACAGCTCCCCGAGCGTGGTCAGCGCCTGCTTGACGCTCTCGTCCGTCCACTTGATCTGGTGCTTGGACAACTGGTCGTACTTCTGCGGGCCCGCCTGCGAGAGGTAGACGTTCTCGAACCAGTCCGTCAGCGTCCAGCCGTCCGCACCGGCCACCGACACGGCCGGCGTACCGGACGCCGAGAGGGTGTCGGCCGCGGTCAGCAGCTCCTTCCACGTCTTCGGGGGCTGCACGCCCGCCGCCTCGAAGGCCTTCGCGTTGTACCAGACCAGCGACTTGTTGGCGGCCTTGTAGTACACCCCGTACTGGGTGCCGTCGACCGCGCCCAGCTTCTTCCAGCCGTCCGAGTAGTTCTTGTCGAGCTGTGCCTGCGCCTGCGGGCCGACCGGCTGCACCCACTTGTTCTGCACCGCCGAGACCAGAGCCCCGACCTGCGGCAGCAGCGCCACGTCCGGCGGCTGACCGCCCGCGATCTTCGTACCGAGGAAGGTGACGATCGGGTCCTGCGCCGGGACGAACGTGACCGTCGCGCCCGTACGCTTCTCGAACTCCTTCAGGACCTTCTCGAAGTTCGCCTGCTCCGGGCCCGTCCAGACCGCCGCGACCTCCAGCTTCTCGCCGGTCAGCTTCGGTAATTCCACCCGCTGCCCGGCCGTCGACGCCTCACCGCCCTGCGGCGGGCCGTCCTTCTCGCCACCGCCACCGCACCCGCTCAGCGCCAGCGCGCCCGCGGCCGCCAGGGCCGCCCAGGCGGCGCCGCGGCTCCTTCTGCTGTCCTTCCCGCGACTACGGTCCGTCGTACGGCTCGTTCCCTGCCTGCGCATGGCTCTGCCCCCGATGCCCGTGGTGTGACTCGTCCCACAAGGTCTACGCCGCGCCGCGCACCCCCGCAATACCGCCTCACCCGCGCCGCAGCGTGTCGGTACGGGCCGGGCACCGCCCGCTCAGGGGGCCGCCGGGAACAGCACGGGTATCGCCGAGACCAGGTGCGCGGCCCGGTCCAGGGCACTCGCCAGCAGCGCCAGGTCGGTGGGGCCGTTGCCCAGCTCGCGCACCGGACGGCGGGCCGGGGGATCACCCATCCGCTCCCACTCCACCGGCACCACGGTCGGCCGCTGCGTCGCCGTCCGCGGGATCCGGCCGGTCACCCGGCCACCCTGGAACGGGACCGTCCGCCCGTCGGCGTACCGCAGCCGGCCACGGCCCGGGCCCGGCTGGTCGGGGGCGTCCAGATCGATCCGGAGCGGGTTCGTACGGGCCAGCTCGCTGTCGGCCGTACGGTCCGGACGGGCGCTCGCGGCCACCAGGTGCACGCCGAGCCGCGCACCGTCCCGGGCCACCGCGTCCAGCGCCCGGACGACGGAGCCGGCGGCGGGGCGGCCCGTACTGCCCAGCCCCGGCGCGACCAGCGCGTCGAAATCGTCCACCAGCACCACCAGGCGGGGCAGCGGACCGGGCCCGGCCGGCTCGGTGCGCGGCGCGGCGGACCGCAGCCGCAGCGTGCCCGAGCGCTGCGGGTCGAGATCGCCGAGCAGTTCGCCGGGACTGGGCCGACGGGGTGAGACCAGCCGGTCGGACAGGGCGCGGCGAGCATGCCACTCGGCGAACGGGACCCCGTCGAGGACCTCGACGCGGCGTTTCAGCTCGGCGCCGAGGGCTTGGGCGAACTCCCGCATGCGGACCGGGTCGGAGGCGACGAGGTGCGCCGCGACGTGCGGGAGCTCGGTGCAGGGCTGGAGCCCGTCACCGCGCTCGCCGCCGGCCCCGTCCAGCAGGACCAGGCCCAGCCGGTCGGGCCGGGCGGCCGCGGCCAGCGAGGCCGCCACCGACCGCAGCAGCTCCGTACGGCCGCTCCCGGTGGGCCCCTCGACGAGGAGGTGCGGCCCGTCCTGGACCAGCTCGGCACCGACCGGCCCGCGCCGCCCGCTGCCGAGGACGAGCTCGGCGCGCCCGCCGACGTCCTGCCCCTGGTCCGTGGCGGCGGCCCAACGGGCCATCAGCGACGCCGGGGTGGCCCGGGCCAGCCCCAGCTCGTCCAGCAGACGGGCCGTGCTCGGGAGCGCGGCCGCCACGGCCCGCCGCGGCCCGGCGGGCGAGGGCTCGGCGCGCAGCGGCGCGAGCGCACGGGCGAACCGCTCGGCCCAGGCCGCGGAGACGGCGTCGGCGGTGGCGGTGGTCCCGGACGGGGCCGGCCTGCCGCCGGTCACCGCGAACGTCCGTACGGTCGTGGCCACATCACCGCTGAGCAGGGCGACGGCCCCGCAGTCCCGGAAGGCGGGGCTGCTCGCGCAGGCGGCCTCGTACGTGTCGGTGACGGGGGAGGCGGGCGTGGCGGGCGGCGTCTCGGCGAGCACGAGCACGTGGATCCCGGCGGCCGGCCCGTGCGAGGCGAGCCGGCCGGTGAGGTCGCGCAGCGCTCCCGCGCCCGGGTCCCCGTCGACGACGAGCAGCGTGTACGGGCCCTGGTGGGCGGACGCGGCCTCGCGGACACCGCGGGGGTCGGCGGCGGCCCAGTTCGTGCCGAGCGGACCGTCGTCGAGGCGGCGGGTCAGCTCGGCGGTGCGGGCGCCGGCCTGGTCGCGGTCGTACGCGAGGAGCAGCCGGCAGTCCTGGCCGTGCGCGGGCCGCACGTGCGGCAGCCAGCCGAGCCAGCCCCAGTCGGCACGCCGGTCGGCGACGACGCGCGCGCGGTCCGTGGCCATGAGCACGATCTCCAGCTCGCCGGGCCCGTGCAGGGCGGCGAGCTGCGCGACGACGGACCGGGCGACGCCGGTCAGCCGTCCGCGCGGCCCGGCGATGCCGAGCGCGCCGACGTCCTGGAACGCGATCCGGCTCCCGGCCCCGAGGCCGACGTCGAGCCGTCCCCGGGGCCGGGACCACAGCCGCGGGGTCGGCCCCAGCGCGGCCAGCAGCAGCGCGGCGGGATCATCGGCGTCGGGCACCGCGGCCGCGGCCGGCGCGGCCGCCCCCCCCGCCCCGCCGGCCCCCCGGCCGGGGCGCCGCCGCCGCAGCGCCCCCGCGGGGACGGCCGCGGGCCGCGACAGCTGGCGGCGCATCGTCCCGCAGGCGCTGGTCGTCGCCTTCCTGGCCGGCGGCACCACGGCCTTCGTCGCCGCCGACAAGTCGGTACGGCTCACCGTGGACGGCGAGCCCCGGACCCTGCACACCTTCGCCGACGACGTCGGCGAACTCCTCGCCTCCGAAGGACTCGGCGCCGGCCCCCACGACCTCGTCGCCCCCGGCCGCGCACAGGCCCTCGACGACGGCGACGAGATCGTCGTCCGCCACGGCCGCCCCGTGAACCTCACCCTCGACGGACAGACCCGCCGGGTGTGGACCACCGCCGCCACCGTCGAGAGCGCACTGCGCCAGTTCGGCGTCCGCGTCGAGGGCGCCTACCTCTCCGCCCCGCGCACCGCCCCCGTGCCCCGCGCCGGCCTCTCCCTCGCCGTCCGCACCGAACGCAGCGTCACCTTCATGGCGGACGGCCGCGAGAGCACCATCCGCACCAACGCCGCCACCATCCGGGAAGCCCTCGGCCAGGCCGGGATCACCCTCCAGGGCCAGGACACCACCTCCGTCCCGCCCGGCTCCTTCCCCCGCGACGGCCAGACCGTCACCGTCCTGCGCATCACCGGCACCCGCGAGGTCCGCGAGGAGCACATCCCGTACGCGATCGAGCGGACCGAGGACGACGACCTGTTCGCCGGCACCGAAGTCGTCGAGCAGGCCGGCCGGCCCGGAGCGCGCAGGGTCACGTACGTCCTGCGCACCGTCAACGGGGTCCGGCAAAAGCCCCGCAAGGTCGCCGAGGAGACCGTCCGCGATCCCGTCACCCAGATCGTCAAGGTCGGCACGAGACCGCTGCCGACCTCCGTCGCCGGAGCCGACGGCCTCGACTGGGCCGCGCTGGCCCGGTGCGAATCCGGCGGACGCCCCTCCGCCACCGACGCCTCCGGCACGTACGGCGGCCTCTACCAGTTCGACGTCACCACCTGGCACAGCCTCGGCGGCAGCGGCCGCCCACAGGACGCACCGGGCCCGGAACAGACGTACCGGGCCAAGAAGCTCTACGTGCAGCGGGGGGCGACCCCCTGGCCGCACTGCGGCCGTACGCTTTACCGGTGAGCACCGCAGAGCAGCAGCCCGAGAGCACCACCAGCACGACCTCCGACGCCCTTCTCGGCCCGGCCGACATCCGGGAGCTGGCCGCCGTACTCGGCGTACGGCCGACGAAGCAGAAGGGACAGAACTTCGTCATCGACGCCAACACGGTGCGCCGCATCGTGCGCACCGCCGAGGTACGCCCCGACGACGTCGTCGTCGAGGTGGGGCCCGGGCTGGGCTCGCTGACGCTCGCGCTGCTGGAGGCCGCCGACCGGGTCACCGCCGTCGAGATCGACGACATCCTGGCCGCGGCGCTGCCCGCCACCATCGAGGCGCGGATGCCGGCCCGCAAGGACCGCTTCGCGCTGGTCCACTCCGACGCGATGCTGGTCGAGGAACTGCCGGGGCCGGCGCCGACCGCGCTCGTCGCGAACCTCCCGTACAACGTGGCCGTGCCGGTGCTGCTGACCATGCTGGACCGGTTCCCGACGATCGAGCGCACGCTGGTCATGGTGCAGGCCGAGGTCGCCGACCGGCTGGCCGCCGAGCCCGGCAACAAGGTGTACGGGGTGCCCTCGGTCAAGGCGAACTGGTACGCGCACGTCAAGCGCGCCGGATCCATCGGCCGCAAGGTCTTCTGGCCGGCCCCGAACGTGGACTCGGGCCTGGTCTCGCTGGTGCGGCGGGCCGAGCCGATCAAGACGACCGCCTCGAAGGAGGAGGTCTTCGCCGTCGTCGACGCGGCCTTCGCGCAGCGCCGCAAGACGCTGCGCGCCGCCCTGGCCGGCTGGGCCGGCTCGGCGGCCGGCGCCGAGGCCGCGCTGGTCGCCGCCGGAGTGTCCCCGCAGGCGCGCGGCGAGTCGCTGACGGTGGAGCAGTTCGCGGCCATCGCCGAGCACAAGCCCGCCGCGCCGAGGCCGGCCCTGTGAGCGCCGCCGACAGCCCCCGCCCGGTGACCGTACGGGTCCCCGCGAAGGTCAACGTCCAGCTCGCGGTGGGCGCCGCCCGGCCCGACGGCTTCCACGACCTCGCCAACGTCTTCCTCGCGGTCTCGCTGTACGACGAGGTGACCGTCACCCCGGCCGAGGCCCTCACCGTCACCTGCACCGGACCCGACGCCGGCCAGGTCCCGCTCGACCGCACCAACCTGGCGGCCCGCGCGGCGGAGCTCCTCGCGGCCCGCCACGGCCTGTCCGACGCCGTCCACATCCACATCGCGAAGAACATCCCCGTGGCCGGCGGGATGGCCGGCGGCAGCGCCGACGGAGCGGGCGCCCTGCTCGCCTGCGACGCCCTGTGGGGCCTGGACACCCCGCAGGCCGAACTCCTTTCGCTGTGCGCGGAGCTCGGCAGCGACGTGCCGTTCAGCCTGCTCGGCGGGGCGGCCCTGGGCACCGGGCGCGGCGAGCTCCTGACCCCCGTGGAGGCGGGCGCCTTCCACTGGGTGTTCGCCGTCGCCGACGGCGGGCTGTCGACCCCGGCGGTGTTCCGCGAGTTCGACCGCCTCGCCGAGGGCCGGACGATCCCCGCCCCCGAAGCCTCGCCCGCCCTCCTCGCGGCCCTCGCCTCCGGCGAAGCCGACGCGCTCGCCGCGACCCTGGCCAACGACCTCCAGCCGGCCGCGCTGTCCCTGCGCCCGCAGCTGGCCGCGACGCTGGAGGCGGGCACCTCCGCCGGAGCACTGGCCGCACTGGTCTCCGGCTCCGGCCCCACGACGGCGTTCCTGGTCCGCGACCCGGAATCCGCGCGCAAGGTCGCCGCGGCCCTCGAAGCCTCCGGAACCTGCCGCACCACCCGCACCGCCGCCGGCCCGGCCCCCGGCGCCACGGTCCTGCCGTCCTGACGGTCCCGGGCACGCACGTGCCCGATGCCCGGGTACCCAGGGCGAAGTGAGTATCCGCACTCTGTTCCCGCCCGGGCCCCGGGCGGGAACGTGCACCCATGGGATACGCCGCACACACCGCCAAGGACCTCGCCGAGGCCACCCCCGGGAGCCGGGACCGGTACGTCGACCTGCTGCGGGTCGCCTCGCTCGGCACCGTGCTCCTCGGGCACTGGCTGATGGCCGCCGTCAGCAGCGACGGCATAGGCAACCTGCTCGCCCTGGTCCCCGCACTCCAAGTGCTCACCTGGGGCCTGCAGATCATGCCGGTGTTCTTCTTCGTCGGCGGGTTCTCGCACGCCCTGTCGTACCGGTCCCTGGCCCGCCGCTCCGACGGGCGGCCCGTCTACGCCGCCTTCCTGCGGGCCCGGCTCCAGCGGCTGCTGCGGCCCACCCTCGTCTTCGTCCTCCTGTGGACCGCCGGGGCGCTCGCCGTACAGCTCGCCGGCGGCGGGGAGGGCAAGCTGACCGGGGCCGCGCTGCGGCTGGTCACCCAGCCGCTGTGGTTCATCGGGATCTACCTCGCCATGGTCGCCTTCACCCCGGCCCTGCTGGAGCTCCACCGGCGGTGGGGCTGGGGGGCCTTCGCCCTCCTGGCCGGATCCGCGGCCGCCGTCGACGTACTGCGCTTCGCGCTGACCGTCCCGTACGCCGGGTTCCTGAACTTCCTCTTCGTCTGGCTCGCCGTCCACCAGCTCGGCTTCCTGCGCGCCGACGGCCGGATCACCCGGCCCGTGCTGCTCGCCGCCGCCGGGCTCGCCGGCGCCGTGCTGCTCGTCGCGTACGGGCCCTACCCGCTGTCCATGGTCGGGATGCCGGGCGAGAAGGTGTCCAACATGGCCCCGCCCACCCTCGCCCTGCTGGCGCACGGGATCTGGCTCGTCGGAGCCGTGGAGCTGCTCAAGGCGCCCGCCGCCGCCCTGCTCGCCCGGCCCCGCGTCTGGCGCACCGTCGTCGCCGCCAACGGGATCGCCATGACCGCCTTCCTCTGGCACCTCACCGCCATGCTCGCCGTGTACGCCGCCCAGCTCGGCCTCGGCCTGCGCCTGCCCGAGCCCGCCACCGCCGCCTGGTGGGCCCAGGTCCCGCTCCGCCTGCTCGCCGCCGCCGGACTGACCGGCGTCCTCGTCGCGCTCCTGCGCCGCTTCGAGGCCCCCGCGCGCACGGCCGCCGCACCCGGCAGCGGGCCCCTCGCCGCCCTCGGCACCATCCTGTGCCTGCTCGGCATCCTCGGCCTGTCCATGACCGGACTCGGCGGCCTGCTCCAGGGCCACAGCGCCGTCCTGATCGCCCTCCCGGTCACCGCGCCCGCCGCCATCGGCATGGCTCTGGGCGGCTGGCTCCTGGTGGAGCGCTCGACGTCCGCTCGGAGGGTTAGGCTGAGGGGCTGATCCACACCCTTCCCTGGAGCGCGTCTGATGGCCGTCAATCTGGTCAATGTCGAGGCAGTCAGCAAGGTGTACGGCACCCGTGCCCTGCTCGACGGCATCTCCCTCGGCGTGTCCGAGGGGGACCGGATCGGTGTCGTGGGCCGCAACGGCGACGGCAAGACCACCCTCATCCGCATGCTCGCCAAGCTGGAGGAGCCCGACACCGGCCGGGTCACCCAGAGCGGCGGCCTGCGCATGGGAGTCCTCACCCAGCACGACTCGCTCGACCCCGCGGCGACCATCCGCCACGAGATCATCCGGGACATGGCCGACCACGAGTGGGCCGGCAACGCCAAGATCCGCGACGTGCTCACCGGACTCTTCGGCGGCCTCGACCTCCCCGGCTTCGGCCAGGGCCTCGACACCGTCATCGGCCCGCTCTCCGGCGGCGAGCGCCGCCGCATCGCCCTCGCCAAGCTGCTCATCGCCGACCAGGACCTCCTCGTCCTCGACGAGCCCACCAACCACCTCGACGTCGAGGGCATCTCCTGGCTGGCCAAGCACCTCCAGGAACGCCGCTCCGCGCTCGTCTGCGTCACCCACGACCGCTGGTTCCTCGACCAGGTCTGCACCCGCATGTGGGACGTCCAGCGCGGCGCCGTCTTCGAGTACGAGGGCGGCTACAGCGACTACGTCTTCGCCCGCGCCGAGCGCGAGCGCATCGCCGCCACCGAGGAGACCAAGCGGCAGAACCTGATGCGCAAGGAGCTGGCCTGGCTGCGCCGCGGCGCCCCCGCCCGGACCTCCAAGCCGCGCTACCGCATCGAGGCCGCCAACGAGCTCATCGCCGACGTGCCGCCGCCGCGCGACAAGTCCGAGCTGATGCGCTTCGCCAACGCCCGCCTCGGCAAGACCGTGTTCGACCTGGAGAACGTCACCGTCCAGGCCGGCCCGAAGGTCCTCCTCAAGCACCTCACCTGGCACCTGGGCCCCGGCGACCGCATCGGCCTCGTCGGCGTCAACGGCGCCGGCAAGACCTCGCTGCTGCGCGCCCTCGCGGAGGCGGCCCGCACCCAGGGCGACGTCCAGCCCGCCGCGGGCAGCGTCACCGTCGGCAAGACCGTCAAGCTCGCCTACCTCTCCCAGGAGGTCGGCGAACTCGATCCGTCCCTGCGGGTCCTGGAGGCCGTGCAGCGCGTACGCGACCGCGTCGACCTCGGCAAGGGCCGTGAGATGACGGCCGGTCAGCTGTGCGAGCAGTTCGGCTTCACCAAGGAGAAGCAGTGGACGCCCGTCGGCGACCTCTCCGGTGGCGAGCGGCGCCGGCTGCAGATCCTGCGGCTGCTGATGGACGAGCCGAACGTGCTCTTCCTCGACGAGCCCACCAACGACCTCGACATCGAGACCCTCACGCAGCTGGAGGACCTGCTCGACGGCTGGCCCGGCTCGATGATCGTGATCTCCCACGACCGGTTCTTCATCGAGCGCACCACCGACACGGTGATGGCGCTGCTGGGCGACGCGAGCCTGCGGATGCTGCCGCGCGGCCTGGACGAGTACCTGGAACGCCGGCAGAAGATGATCGAGGCGGCCGCCCCGGCCCCGGCCCCCGCCGCCGCCAAGTCGACGTCCTCCGGCGACGCCCGCGCCGCGAAGAAGGAGCTGGCGAAGATCGAGCGCCAGCTCAACAAGATGTCGGACCGCGAGACGAACCTGCACGCGCAGATCGCCGAGAACGCCACCGATTTCGACAAGGTCGCCAAGCTCGACGCCGAGCTCCGCGAACTCATCTCAGACCGGGACGAGTTGGAGATGCGCTGGCTGGAGCTGGCCGAGGAGGCCTAGGTCTTCGGCCCCCACGGGCGTCAACCGGCGGGATAACGGCGTTGTCACGGGCCGGTCCTCCCTTGGGAACAGGGGGCGGACCGGCCCGATGTAAGAACGCCGTCAGTGGTAGAAAGGTCATCTCCCCTACGCCACCCGACGCCGAAGGTATGCGCTGATGACCGAGCCGCCACAGCCGCCGAACCAGCCGCCTGCACCTTCCGGTTACGGTCACCTCCCCGGCCCCCCGCAGCCCGGGTACGGGTATCCGCAGCAGGGTGAGAACCCGTACGCGCAGCAGCCCCCGACGCAGCCCGTGCACCCGGTGCAGCCCGCGTCGCAGCAGGGCCACCTCCCGCCGCCGCCCCCCGGAATGCCCACCGTCGGCATGTACCCGGGCCCCGGCGTGCCGCAGCCGCCCGCGAAGAAGAAGACGGCCGTCGTCATCGCCGCCGCGGTCGCCGGTGCGCTCGTCCTCGGCGCCGGCGGCTGGTTCGCCTTCTTCGCCGGCAGCGACGACGACGTGAAGAAGCCCGTCGCGCAGAGCTCCGCACCCGCCGACGGCAAGCCCTCCGCCGAACCGGACAAGGGAGACGGCAGCGGCAACGGCTCCGCGGACACCGAGGACTTCAACGCCGGCCGCAAGCAGGGCGAGGACAGGACCCTCTGGCTGAAGACCGTCAAGATCGACGGCCCCGGCATGGGCGTGGACTCCGCCGGCCAGTGGATCGTCGGCGACACCGTCGTCAAGAGCGTCTGGAAGAACCTCACCGCCTACGGGATCACCGACGGCAAGGAGAAGTGGACGCTCGCGTTCCCCACTCCCGTCTGCGCCGTCACCCGCCAGACCACCGCGGAGGGCAAGACCGTCGTCATGTTCAAGGACGGCGACGGCGACTCCGCCACCTGCAACCAGATGAAGCAGGTCGACCTCAAGACGGGCAAGGAAGGCTGGACGAAGGAGGTCCCCAAGGAGGGCCTCTTCGACATCATGACCAGCCCCAGCCTGGGCATCACCGGCGACACCATCGCCGTCAGCCGCAGCGGCACCGCCAGCGCCTTCAAGGTCAGCACCGGCGACAAGCTCTTCGGCAGCGCCACCGCCGAAGGCTGCAAGCCCGACGCGTACGTCGCGGACAAGGGCAGGATGATCGCCCTCGCCACCTGCTACGACGAGGACATGTCGAGCGAGGTCTCCGACGCCGACCCGGTCACCGGCAAGAAGACCTGGACCTTCAAACTGCCCTTCAAGTACAAGGTCGGCGCCGTCTACTCGCTGGACCCGCTCGTCCTCGACATCGGCAACGAGGAGAAGAAGGAACGCGCCATCGTGGTCCTCGGACCCGACGGGAAGCAGCGCGCCACCGTCAGCGGCGAGGGCACCTTCGCCACCGAGTGCACCAACGGCATCTTCCGGTCCGTCGAGGTCTGCAACCGCACCGCCGTCGACGGCAACACCCTCTACCTGCCGACCGTCCCCGCATCCGGCAAGACGAACGAGATCGTCGCCTTCGACCTGGACACCGGCAAGGCCAAATGGCGCACCCCCGCCGGGGACGGCCGCACCCTCACCCCGCTGGGCGCCGCGAACGGGCAGCTGATCGCCTACCGCAAGGCCACCACCGACCAAGGCGGCGAGGTCGTCTCCGTCCCGGCCGGCGGCGGCACGCCCACCGCGCTCCTGCGCAACCCGTCGGGAACCTCCGCCCCGATCGAGAGCTCCTTCTACGACCCGACCGTCGACTACGCGGGCGGCCGGCTCTTCGTCTCCCAGTCCCGCCTTCGCGCCCAGGGCACGGCCGAGAAGCTCCTGATGGTCTTCGGCAAGTGAACGAGTCCACCGAGTCGCCCACCGAGAGGGCAGTAGACCCCGATGAGTAACCCGAATACCCCGCCGCCCCCGCACCAGCCGCCCGCCGGCGGATTCGGCGCCCCGCAGGACCCGCCGCCCGGCGGCTTCGGCGCGCCGCCGCCGGTGCCGCCCGCCGCGCCGCCGCAGCAGCACCCGGCCGCGCCGGAGCAGCCGCCCGCGCCGCCCCAGGCGCCGCCGGCCGCGCCGGCCGTGCCCCCGCAGGGCGGGCCGGCGTACGGATATCCGCAGCAGGGCTACGGCTACCCGCAGCAGCAGCCCGCCCCCGGCGCCCCGGTCCCGCCGCCCTACGGCGCGCCCACGGCCCCGATGCAGGCGGCCCAGGCCCAGGCCCCGGTGCCGGCCGGCCCGGGCGGCGGCGGCAACGACAAGCGCACCCAGCTGACGATCGTCGGCGCGGCCCTGCTGGCCATCGTCCTGATCATCGCGGGCGGCCTCTGGTACGCCTCCGGCGACGGCGGTGACGGTGGCGGTGGCACGACCCCCACCGCGAACGGCAGCACCGGCACCGACAAGCCCGGCGGCGGCACCCCCGGCTCGGAGAAGGCGCCCGCCAACACCAAGTCGAAGCCGCTGTTCAACCAGCCGAACCCGACCCCCGACGAGGTCGTCACCGTCGCCGGCTCCTGGCTGACCGACTCCACCTACGTCAAGTCCGACGTGGCCAAGGTCGTCGGCTACAACACCGTCGACGGCGGCAAGAAGTGGGAGGTGCCGCTCCCGGGCGAGCTCTGCGGCGCCACCAAGCACGTCAGCGACAACAAGACGGCGGTCCTCTTCCGGCCGACGAAGCCCACCCCCGACAACAAGTACCCGGCGTGCACCGAGGTCGGCGTCATCGACCTGAACGCCGGGAAGCTCCTGTGGTCGGGCAACGCCAAGGGCGCCACCACCGGCGACCGGCCCGCCTCCTACTACGAGGTCACGCTCAGCGGCCAGACCGTCGCCGCGGGCGGCACCAGCGGCGGCGCCGCCTGGAACCTCGCCGACGGCAAGTCCCTGTGGACGCCCAAGGTCGACGGCGAGGGCTGCTACGACAGCGGCTACGCCGGCGGCGAAGGCCTCGCCGTGATCCGCAAGTGCGGCCGCGGCGACAACCAGACCCTCTACGCCCAGACCCTGGACCCGGCCACCGGCGCCCAGACCGCCTCGTACAAGCTCTCCCCGGGCATCGAGTGGGCGTCCATCGTCTCCACGAAGCCCCTGATCGTCGCAGCCGACGTCGGCAAGACCGCCAAGAACGCCACCGGCGTCAGCGACCTGTTCGTCGTCGACCCCAAGGGCGAGCTCAAGGCCCGCATCTCGCTGGCCTCCGGCAACTTCGGCGGCAAGTGCGGCGGCACCGAGGTCGAGAAGTGCTCCGGCTTCGTCGTCGGCAACGGCAAGGTCTACCTGCCCTCGATCGAGCACCAGGGCAAGGACCCGGTCGGCCGCACCAACGAGCTGCTCTCCTTCGACCTGGAGACCGGCAAGCAGACCACCGACCGCGCCGACGCCGGCGAGCGGTACACCCTGTTCCCGCTCCGCATGGACGGGTCGAACATCATCGCGTACAAGGAGCCCCCGTACGACAAGGGCGGCCAGATCGTCAGCATCGACGGCACGACGATGAAGGAGACCCTCCTCATGGAGAACCCGGCGGAGAAGACCAGCCGCACCGCCGAGACCGGCTTCTCGCCCGACTACTCCGAATACCGCTACCACAACGGCAAGCTCTTCATCTCCCGCACGACGGCCAGGAAGCCGTACTCGGACAAGGGCGACCCCGAGTACCTGTTCGTCTCCTTCAGCGCCAGCTGATCCCCGGCCGATCCCGGCCACCCCGCGCAGCGCGCACGAGCCCCCGGAAGGTCCGCCTTCCGGGGGCTTCTGCGCGGTATCCGCCGCGCGCCGTCGAACAAGCGTGTAGCTTGCCGGGGCAGAAGGGTCGGGGGTGGGTGCGCGATGGGCGTACGGGTCATGGTGCTCGACGAGCACCGGCTGCGGGGCGAGGGGGGGGGCGGGGGCCCCGAAGCGCGCCGGGCCCCGGGGGGGCGCCGGGGGGGCCCCCCCCCGCGGGGCCCCGGCCCGGGGGCTACCGCGCGCGCCGCGCGGGGGCC
>NZ_JBHYVA010000106.1:0-17214 GCF_042750055.1 Streptomyces sp. NPDC059456 | reverse complement strand
GTAGGCACCCCGGCCCCGGCCGCCGCCGGACCGGGGTGGTGCGGTCACTGCTCGGCGGCGAGGACCTCCAGACCCTCCGCGACCAGATGCGGGGTGAACCCGACCACCGCGTGGGCCGCGACGCCGTGGACGACGTACGGATCGGTGGCGAGCAGGCGGTCGAGTTCCCCGGCGGGCATCCGGGGAGCGAGGTAGACGCCGCCGACGAGGGGCTCCTGACGCCCGGCCGCCAGGAGCCGGCGGTGCGCGATCTGCTGCGTGAGCCAGGCGCCGTGGGCCGGCCTCCACGCTTCCACCTCATCGAGCGGGGCCGTGTAGGTAACGGTGACAATGAACATGCCCGGACCGTACGGGATCGCCGGGGCCCGCTGCGATCCCTTTCACCCGGTGGGGCGCCGTCGGCGGCGCCGGAACTCCCGTGCTCACGCCGCGGCTTCGAGCAGGCCGGCCGCCATCAGCCGGTCGGCCCAGGCGGCCATCGCCGTACGGACCTTGCCCTCGTCGGTCTGCCAGGCGTCGGCGAGGGAGGACGCGGCCCGCTCCAGGAGCCCGTCGTTGACCCGCAGCGCCACCCACATCGCCGAGCCCACCGGGCTGCAGCGGAACTCGCCGCGTCCCGCCGTCCGCACCTTCACCCGGCCGTCCGCCAGGGCCGTTCCGGTCACGCCTTCGGCTGCCACGATCCTCATGCCGTCCTCCTCGCTCAAGTCCGCCTCAAGTGCTTCAAGCATCGGGGCTGGAAGAGAACGCGACCATGGGGCTAGCCACCCCCTGCGGGGTGCTGCCACCCCGCCCGCCGTCGGCGGGTCGCCCGAGGGGGGCTACATCCCGTTCGGCTGGAGGACGGAGATGATGTTCCCGGCCGGGTCCTTGAACCAGGCGATCGCGGGGCCGGGCGCCTCCCGGGCGATGCCCTTCGCGTCCTGCTCGAAGCCCTCGTACCGTTCGAACGTGACGCCGCGTCCGGCCAGTTCGTCGACGGCCCGGTCGATGTCGTCCACGGGGAAGTTCAACACCGTGAAGGTCGCGGGCCGGTGGTCGTCCTTCGGGTAGAGCATCACCTCGGTGTCGCCGACGAGGTGCAGGGTCAGCAGACCGTTGTCCTCGGACACCCGCAGGCCGAGCGTCCCGCCGTAGAAACCCTTGGCCCCCTCGATGTCGTCCACCGAGTAACCGCTGAATCCCTTGCTGTCTCCGAGCATGGTGGCCGTCCTCCGTTCGCCGCGGTCCGTCCGGCATCGCCCCCCCGGCCCCAGTGTCCCGCCGATCGCGCGGCATCGCCCGGCGGCGGGTGGCGACGGGCACGGGCGGGCGCTCAGGGATCCGCCGGCAGGTCCGCGGCCGCATCGGCCCTCCTGCGCGCGGCAGCGGACTCGCGGGCGGCGTCCCGGGCCCGGCCGGCCGCCTCGGCCAGCGCGCGCCGCGCATCGGCCCGGACGGCCCTGGCCTCGCGCAGTTGCCGGTCCAGTTCGGCGACGCGCGCGTCGGCTCCGGCCAGCGCCCGCTCGTGGTCGCGCCGCTCCTGCTCGGCCGCGCGCAGCTCCGACGCGCGTGCCTCGGCCTCGGCGCGGGTCTCCTCGGCCCGTCGGACGCGGCGCCGCTGCTCCGCGCGGGACGGCTTCGGCCGCGCCGCCGGCCGCTGCGTGTCGCCGGCGGGGGCCTGCGGGCGTACGGGAGCCACGGCGGGGAGACCGGTGAACCCGACCGGCGGTTCCAGCGCCGTGGACAGGCGGCCGCCCGACCACCGCCCGGCGGCGTCCGGATCGGCGAGGGCGGCGTGCAGGGTCTGTTCCACCTCGTGCACGGCGCCGTCGCCGAGGCTCTGGCCCTCCTCCCCGGCGAGCTGCCGCGCGGTACGGGCCAGTGCGGCGACCACCGCGTGCCGCTCGTGGGACAGGGCCTTCAGCTGCGTGCCGTCCAGTGAGCGCTGCGCCCGGCGCAGCGCGTCACCGAGCTCGAGGAAGGCGGCCACCTCCTGCGGGCGCCGCCGGACCAGCAGGTTCGAGGCGTACGCGGCCCGCGTCGGGCGCCGCAGCCCGGTGATGGCCTTGGCCGCCTGCGGCTGGCCGGCCTTCCGCGCCCGAGCCGCCTGCGCGTCCCTGGCCTCGGTGAACCGGCCGGGGACCAGTCCGTACAGCTCGTCGGCAATCGCCTCCACATCGACGTCCACGCCACCCACCATGCCCTCCTCGACGGCTCGGCGCCCCCGAGGGCACGGGCACGCCGGTGCCGCCGGGGTCGTCGGCGGCCGTCCCCGGCCGGCGACGGCCCGCCCGAAGGCACCGGCCGGGCCGCCCGCGTCAGGCGAGGGTGATCTTGTCCCCCTCCACCGCGATCTTCGCCGCCGCCAGCGGACTCTTGGCCGGTCCTCCGGCGACCGTTCCGTCCGAGATCTTGAAGAGGCTCTGGTGGCAAGGGCAGACGATGTTCCCGTCCGTCACCGTCGCCACCGAGCAGCCCTGGTGCGTACAGGTCGCCGAGAAGGCCTTGAACTGGCCCGCCATCGGCTGGGTGACCACCACCTTCTGGTCCTTGAACACCTTTCCGCCGCCGACCGGGATCTCCGACGTCTGCGCGAGCGTCTTGCCACCGCCACCTCCACCGCCGGCTCCGGCTCCGGCTCCGGCTCCGGCGGCGCCTCCCGCCGCGTCCGCCGGGGGTGCGGCCGGTGCGTTGCCTGCCGCCGAACCGTAGCCGTCGCCGCCGCCGTCGTTGCCGCAGCCGCTCAGGACGGTGCCTGCCAGCGTGGCGGCGCCCGCCGCGAGAACCGTGCGCCGACGCGTGGTGTCGCCCATGGCCGTATCTCCTTCTCGTACCGGAAGCGGACCGGAGCATCCCTTGCCACTCCAGCCTCAGCAGGAACACGCGGACGGGCGCAGGACGGTTCAACGCGTCTTCACCGAAAAAATCCGGCCGAACCGTGGCGGGGGTTCCCGCGTGTACAGGGCGTGACTACGACACCTTCCGGTCTGCGCGACCGAGCGGCGGAGTACGCGCTCCTGCCGGTGCGCCTCTTCCTCGGCATCACCTTCGTGTACGCCGGTCTGGACAAGCTGACCGACACGGCGTTCCTGTCCGCCACCGGTGACGGTTCGATCGGACAGCAAATGGAGGCCGTACGGGACTCGGCCGCCCTCCCGGCGCTGATCGATTTCTCCTCGCAGAACCCCGTGGCCTTCGGCATGGCCATGGCGTTCGGCGAACTGGCCGTCGGACTGGGGGCCCTGGCCGGGCTGCTGACCCGGATGGCGGCCCTGGGCGGCGCCCTGATCTCGCTCAGCCTGTGGCTGACCATCAGCTGGCAGACCACCCCGTACTACTACGGCAACGACCTGGTGTACCTGGTGGCCTGGATCCCGCTGATCCTGGCGGGCGCCCCGGCGCTGTCCCTCGACGCGCTGCTGCACCGCAGGCGGCGCCGGCCCGGTGCGGCGCGGGCGCGGGCGCGGTCCGGCCGGAACCCGGCCCCCGCGATGCCCTCCTGAGCGGCCGTCACCCGCCCGCCGCACCGCGCGGCGCGCGGGGTGCGGCGTCGAGCAGGGCCCATACCCGGCGTCCGTCCGGTGCGACGTCGGTGCCGCAGCCGACGACCGTGCGCAGGGCCGCGACGTCGGCCAGCACGGTGTCGTCCTGCGCCTCGGCACCGGCGACATGGCTCAGGACCACCGCGAGGATGCGCTGGTCCTGGTCGGCGAGGTGCACGCTGACGCGCTTGCCGCCGTCGGCGACCGCGGCCTGGACGAGACGCCGTACGGCGCAGTCCAGATCCGGCTCGTCCAGGTGCGGGTATCCCCAGGCCCGGACCGTGGCGGTCGCCCGCGCCCCGGCCTTCTTCGCGGCCCACGGGTCGGCGCGGAACGTCAGGCCGGCGGTCTGCCGGTTGCGGATCTCCATCCGCGGGCGGCCGCGCCCGTCCCGGGCGGCGGTCCCATCCGGCTGCGGGACGGGAGGGAGTGGCGGCACGTTCGGCCCGCCCGCTTCAGCCGGTGTCGTCGTCATGTGACCACGCTACGCGCACGGGCCGACTCCCGGAAAGGCCCGCAGGACTGACGGCCCGTCGGCGGCTGCGGTGCGGCCGCGCCGGTGGCGCGTACAACCGCACTGGCGGTGCAACGGTCGCCGCCCGAGCTGCCCGGGGCCGCCGTTGCAGGGCATCCGGCGGATCTCGCGCCGGCTGCCGGACGGCATGCCCGCATCCTCCGGGCGCGGTCCGGCCACCCGGTTCCGGTGGGTGTGCCGGCCGTCGCTCCCGTCGAACTCCCGGCGCCGGCCCCGGGGGTGGTTGCGCCCGCGCCGGACGATCGTGGCACCGGCCTCGTGTCCTGCCGGACGGGACGCTCCGGCTCAAAGCCCTTCGACATCCCTCGAATCCGGACATTGCCCACCGGAACGCAGTGCCTTTCAGGCCGGAAATCCGGGGCCGGACCGCTCGCCCGGGACCGCCGACTACGGTGCGGTGGCGAAGCCGACTCCTGGGAGGACAGCCGGTGCTGCGGATCCACTTCGCCCCCGACGACCTGGCCCGCGTCCGTATCGCACGCGCCCCCGATCCGCTCGCGGAAACGATCCTGAGCCTGCCCCTGCTCCAGTCCCGGGAGATGGGCGGGATCGCCCTCGACGGCTGGCGGCGCCGTACCCGCCGAGGGCTGCGGCCCGAGATGAAGCCGCTGCTCGACCTCGTGCCGGGCGGTGCCGGCGAGTACGTCCCGGAGGCGTTCCTGCACGCCTCGGCGGCCACCCTCGGCGACAGCCTCGACCACACCTGGTCGTTGCCGCGTCGGCAGTGGCGGGCGGACCAGCACGCCACCCGGCAGCTCCGGCCGGGTGCCCCGCGCTGGGTGCACGCACTGCACGAGGGCGAACGGGAGTGGAGCGGTCTCGTCCACCGGACGGTCCGGCGCTACCACGACCTCGCGGTGGCCCCCTACTGGGCCCAGCTCGTGGCCACCGCGCACGCCGACCGCACCCGGCGGGCGCTGGCGGCCGCCGACTCCGGGGTCGGCGGGCTGCTCGGCACGCTGCACCCGGAGATCGGCTGGGCCGCTCCGGTGCTGACCGTGCCCTGTGCGCTGACCGCGGAGCTGAGGCTGGACGGCCGCGGGATGGTGCTCGTACCGACCTTCTTCTGGCCCCGGCCGCTCGTGCTGAGCGACAACGCGGACCCGGGGCGGCCGCTCGTCCTGCGCTACCCCGTCGCCCGGGACCTCGCCACCTACCAGGCGGTCTGGGGCGCGGCCGCCCCGACCGGCCCCGACGGCGCGCTCGCCGCGCTGCTGGGCGACACCCGCGCCCGTACGCTGCACGCCGCGCAGAGCCCGGCCGGCACGGCCGAACTGGCCCGGCGCACCGGGACGTCGCCCGCCACGGCGAGCCACCACGCCACCGTCCTGCGCTCCGCCGGCCTGCTGACGACGGAGCGGGACGGGGCCGGTGTCCGGCATGCGCTGACGCCGCTGGGCCGGGCCCTGGTGCACGGACACGGACACGGTCACGGGCACGCCGGCCCCGGCAGCGGCGATGGCGGCGGGGGCGCGGTGGGCTCAGCCGAGCGCCACGGTGACGAGCGCCGCCGTGACGGTGATCGCCGCGCAGGTCACCAGTAACGGCCGCCCCGCCGTCAGCATCCAGCCGATGCCGCGGCAGCCGCCGGTCTCCGCCGCCGGGTCCGCCCGTAAGACCGTGGTCTCGCCGCCCGCCGTCGCACGAGGCGTGCTCAAGGCCTCGCGGAGGAGGGCGCACTGGCCGCATTCCTCCGTGCCGTGGAGGGACGAATCGGAGTCGATCCAGTACGCGCCGCCCAGCTCTGCGAATGAAACGTCCGGCGACACGACTGGACGCGTAGAAGCTTCCATGACCGCCAAACGGACCGCCCGCACCGGAAGCAACGGTGACCACGCGATCCGAGACCGGATCGTCACCAGTTCCGGCACCCCGTCCGGCCGTACCCCTCGCAGCCCCGCGGTCCAGGGCCCCGTCCGCGGCCGGGGTCAGGCCTCTACGTAGGCCACGACGATCACGGTGTGCAGCGCCGTCACGAAGTACAGGAGCCTGACCGGCTCGACCGGATCGGTGTACTCCCGCAGCGGCACCCGGTCCACGGCGGAGGGCAGCGGATCGCCGAGTTCGGGGTCGACGCTGAGGGCGACCAGCGCACGGTCGAGGGCGTGCAGGGCCGCCTCGTCGGTGATCTCCTCCAGCTGCTTGGCCGCCGAGTCGCTGAAGGCGATCCGGGCGCGCCGTCGGTCGTTGCGGGGCATCCGGTCAGGCGGCTTTCTCGCGGTGGGCGGACAGCCGGGCCAGGGCCTGCTCGCGCAGTGCCTCCCACGGGGTGCAGTCGTCCACGGCCGGCAGGCCGTTGGCCGCGATGTCCTCCAGGACCGCGGCCATCCGGTCCGCCTTGGCCCGGGTCTGTGCCGCGTACGCGCGCACCGCGTCGACCGCCGACGGTTCCAGCAACCGGCGTGGAGCGCCGGCCCCTTCCTCATTCATGACAGGCTCCAGGAGGGTGTCGTCGAATCTCCCCCACGGTATCGCCGCATGCGCTCCCGCGGGGCGCGATCCGGGCCTCGCGCACACCGCGTGACAGACTGCTTCCTTGATCGCGGGGTCATCAGGCCCCCGTGCACGGTGAATTGGAAACGTAGTGCGCAAGGTGAAGTGGGCGACCGCGGCTGCCGGAGTGATGCTCTTGGCCGCGGGGTGCGGCAGCGAGAGCGGTTCCAATCAGGACGGGAACGGGCAGGCGCCGACGGCGGGTTCCTCGGCTCCGGCGGCCGCGGCGGGGGCGGCCGCCGGTGGCACCGTCGACGCCGCCGCGGTGAAGGGGCAGACCGTGAACGCCGTGACGGCGGCCGGTTTCACCGAGCAGTCCGGGAACGTCGTACCGGCGAACCTGACGTCCCGCACGGTCTCCTGGACCGCGGACGCCAAGAAGGTCTCCGATTCCCGCAGTTCCCACCACGCCACGGTCGCGACCCTGGCCGAGGACGGCCGGAAGGAGATCCGGGCCGTCGACCGGCCGGCAGCGGTCGTCAAGTCCCCGGACAGGAGCGGCTGGACGCTGAAGGCGAGCCACCAGGGCGAGGCGGGCGCCCTGCTGGTCGTCTCGTTCATCGCCACCGAGACCAGTGCGACCTGCGCGAAGGCCTTCCAGGGGGACCTCGCCAGGAAGCGGCAGTAGTCCCTGCGGGGCGGGCCGGTCCGGGAGACCGGCCCGGACCGGACCGTCCGGACCCGCCGCCCGCCCGCGGAATTAACCCTTCCCGATCCGCTCCTTAAGCCCGCCTCAAGAACGCGGGGACGGGGACCGAACCGCACGTTTGTCCGTTTTCCGGTCGCTAGCGTGCTGCTCGAACCTCATCCCCACACAGAGGCAGGTCCTCATGGCTGGCAATTCCCATCGCCGTACGACGAGCGCCCGGACGAAGGCGGCCGCGGCGCTGGCCGTCGCGGCGGCCGTCGGGGGCACCGCCCTGGTGCTGACCGGCACCGCACAGGCCGCGTCGGTCGGCGCGGTGTTCACCAAGGCGAGCAGTTGGACCACCGGCTACACGGGGCAGTACGTCATCACCAACCGCAGCGGCGGGACGCTCAAGGACTGGACGCTGGAGTTCGACCTGCCGGCCGGCACGTCCCTCGCCTCCCTCTGGAACGGCGAACACACCGTCAACGGACAGCACGTGACGGTCAAGCCGGCCCGGTGGGACACGGCCGGGCTGACGGCCGGCAGCTCGGTCACCGTCGGGTTCGTGACCCAGGCGAGCGACAGCGCGGCCAGTCCGACGGGGTGCCTGATCAACAAGGAGAAGTGCTCCCCCGCCACCGGACCCACGCCCAGCCCGAGCGGCCGGCCCACCACCGCACCGACGGCTTCGGCTTCGCCCACCGCCCGGCCGACGGCTTCGCCCACGGCCTCCGCCCAGCCCACCGAGACGGCCACGCCGAAGCCGACCCCGACCGTCCCGCCGGGCGGCGGCGGCACGGCTGCGGCCGGGTTCGCGCCGTACGTGGACACCTCGCTCTACCCCGCCTTCGACCTGCTGGACACCGCGGCCAAGACGGGCGTGAAGGAGTTCAACCTCGCCTTCATCACCTCCGGCGGCGGCTGCACCCCGCTCTGGGGCGGCGTCACGGCCCTCGGCGACGACCGGGTCGCCTCGCAGATCGCCGCCCTGCGGGCCAAGGGCGGGGACGTCCGCGTCTCGTTCGGCGGTGCGTCCGGCTCCGAGCTGGGGCTGGCGTGCACCTCGTCCGCCGCCCTCGCCGCCGCCTACGGCAAGGTGGTGGACACGTACGGGCTGACCAAGGTGGACTTCGACATCGAGGGCGCGGCCCTGCCCGACACCGCGGCGAACACCCGGCGCGCGCAGGCCATCGCGCAGCTGCAGAAGGCGCATCCGAAGCTGGACGTGTCCTTCACGCTGCCCGTGATGCCCGAGGGGCTCACGCAGCCCGGCGTCGACCTGGTCGCCAACGCCCGGCAGAACGGGGTGGCGGTGTCCGCCGTCAACATCATGGCGATGGACTACGGCCCGGCGTACAGCGGCGACATGGGCGGGTACGCCATCCAGGCGGCCACCGCGACGCAGGCGCAGATCAAGGGCGTACTGGGCCTGAGCGACGCGGCGGCGTGGAAAACGGTGGCCGTGACCCCGATGATCGGCGTCAACGACGTCTCCAGCGAGGTCTTCACGGTGGACGACGCCACGCAGCTCGTGGGCTTCGCCCGGTCGAAGGGCCTCGGCTGGCTCGCGATGTGGTCGGGCGCCCGGGACAAGCAGTGCCCGGGCGGCGCGAAGAACTCCGCCGACGCGACGTGCTCGTCCATCGTGCAGGAGCCCCTGGCCTTCACGAAGGCCTTCGCGGCACGCGGCTAGCCGGTCCTCCGGCGGGCCGGCTCAGGCCGCCCGCCGGAGCATCGCCAGGCGGCTCGCCGTACGGTCCAGGTCGCGGGTCGGGGCCTGGCCGGCGGGGAGCGCGGTCAGCGGGTCGGAGCCGATGAGGACCAGCCGGACGTCCCGGTCGCAGGCGACGTCCACGAGGTTGGCGAACCGCTGCCCGCCGTCCGCGGAGGCCTCGGCCAGTGGGGGTACGCCGTCCAGGACCAGGGTGGTGAACCGTTCGGCGAGGGCCAGGTAGTCGGGGACCGCCGTCGCGCTCTCGCACAGCGCGTCGAAGCCGAACCAGACGAGGTCGCCGCGGACCGCGCGGGCCGGCAGCTCCCGCAGGTGTGCGGGGACGGCCATGGCCTCCGCGGCTGCCGGGGCGGTGAGGCCGAGCGCCTCCAGGGCGGCGTCCCCCGGGGGCAGGCACAGGCCCGTCGCGAACCGGCGGCCGCCGTCCGCGGGCGCGGGCGCCGCGAGCCGGCGGAAGTCCACCGGGCCCGTGACATCCAGGACGTCCATCCGCTCCTCTATGAGTGCGATGGTCGGCTCGAACAGGTGGTGGTACAGCGGGTCCGGCATCAGCCCGGCGGGCGGGTAGTTGGACGTGGTGACCAGGGTGATCCGGCGGTCCAGCAGGGTGCGGAACAGCCGTGCGATCAGCATCGCGTCGCCCGCGTCGTGCGCGTGGAACTCGTCGAAGACCAGGATCCTGCTGTCCCCGATCAGGTCGTCGAGAGCGCTGTCGACGGCGCTCTGCCCGTCGTGGCGGGCACCCGGCCGGGTCACCCCGTCGTGCAGCCGGCGGAAGAAGTCGTGGAAGTGCAGGCGGCGTTTGCGCCCTGCGGGCAGTCCCTCGTAGAAGGTGTCCACCAGCCAGCTCTTGCCGCGGCCCACCGGGCCCCAGACGTACAGGTCGCGGGGTGGCCTGGGGAACGTCCAGGCGGGCCGGGCGAGTTCGGCCGCCAGCCGGGACAGCCGCTCGACGGCGGCCTCCTGAGCCGGGGCGATCGAGAATCCGCGTCGCGCCGCGGCTTCGTGGAAATGGCGGCGCATGGCCTGTGCGTGCTGGGGCACCGGGCAGCTCATCCGTTCGTGGGCGGGGTGTGGTCAGGACGTGGGCGCAGGGATCAGCCGGATGCGGGGGCCGGGGCCGGCGCCGCGGCCTCCAGGACGTCCACCGTTCCGCGGCCGCCGTCCACGCGGATCCTGTCCCCCGACCGGATCCGGGTGGTGGCGTTGCCGCATCCGACCACCGCCGGGATGCCGAGCTCCCGCGCCACGATCGAGGCGTGCGAGAGGTTCGCGCCGACGTCCGTCACGATCGCCGAGATCCGCGTGAACAGCGGGGTCCAGCCGATGTTCGTGACCGTGGTCACCAGGATCTCGCCCGGCCGGATGACCTCGCCCTCCTCGACGGTGGCGACGACCCGGGCGATGCCCTCCACCACGCCTGCGGACGCGGGCGAGCCCGCGACCGTGTCCGTCGCGGGTGTCGTGTCCTGCGCGTCGAACCGATCGGCCCGCCGGTCCGGGTCGGCGGCCCACGTCGCCGGGTCGAACTCGCCCCGGATCAGGGTCGGGTACGCGGGCAGCGCGCGGTAGGCCTCGTACGCGGCGCGGCGGGCCGGCACCGCGGCGAGCGGTCCGCGGTCGCCGCCGAGCACGGCGAGGATCTCCTCGCGGGACAGGAAGAACAGGTCCTGCCCCGCCCCGCTGACCTCGCCGGCGCGCAGGACGAACGTGCGCAGCAGCCAGAAGACGCGGGCGATCTCGGTGCGGGCGGCCTCCCGCAGGCGTGCCGAGGCCGCCCAGTCGTCCACCGCTCCGCGGATGCCCGCCACCCGCCGGGGGTGTGCGGCGGCCAGCCGGTCCCACGCCTCCGCGCGGGCGGTGGTCTGCCGCGCGAGCCGCAGTGCCGCGTCCTCCTCGACGGTGCCGAGTGCGGCGAGCTGCCGGTCGATCCACCGCGGGTCCTCGGCGGGCCGCGGGAGGGACACCTCGAACTCGTGCGGGCCCCGGTGGCCGTACGCGCGGGTGTAGCCGTCGCGGTCCATCTCGCCGCGGGCGAGCCGCTCCAGCCCGAGCAGCGGTCCCATGCTGGCCAGTTGGCCCTCGTCGCCGAGGCCGGTGGTCATCAGGTCGGCGTCCGTTTCGCCCACCAGCGACTCCAGGGTGGCGCGCACCTTGACGAGGGAGTCGCCGCCCTGGCGGGTGGCGGCCTGGAGCATGTGGCAGCAGCGGCGGAAGTACGGCGCCACCTGCGACTCCCACAGGGCCGACAGGTCCTGCGCGGTCGCCGCGGCGCCGACGCGGGCCCGCAGCTCCTCGCAGCGTCCGGGCGCTTCCTCCAGGAACGCCGGCAGCTGCTTCCCGTTCGCGCGGATGCGGCTCATCACCGCGAACGCCTCGCCGATGGTGTCCCGCCAGATCCGCGTCCGGGACGCGGGCAGCAGCGGAATGCCCATCCCCTCCGGGAGGCGGCCGAACACCAGCTCGTTGGCCCGGGCGAACTTCCGGCCCTGCCCGAACGCGGCCGCGAGGGTGGCCGTGACGCTGAGGTTCATGTAGAAGCGGCCGCCGATGTTCCCGTACATCGGGCGCCCCTCCAGGCTGGCCCCGACCATGACGTCGCCCATGAACGACTTGACGAACGACCAGGTCGCGGGCGTCATCACGTCCGGGACGGCCTCGCCCAGGTTGGCGCTCGTCCACAGGGAGTCGGTGCCGGTGCTGTCGTTCCACACCTCGGGCCGGGGGGCCGCGACGGTGGTGATCGGCCGTGCCTGGAGGATGCGGAAGGAACCGGCCTCGCGCGCCCACTCGACGTCGCGCGGCTCCCCGTACAGCTCCTCGATCGCGATTCCGAGCCGGGCCAGTTCGGCGGCCTGTGCGGTGCTGAGGACCGGGGCGTCGCGCAGGTCTGCGGGGACCGGCCGCTCCGCGGTGCCGTCGGGAGTGGGTACGGTCATCACCTCCTTCGTGGCGATGTGCTCCTCCACGACGGCGAGGGTCGTCCGGTCGACGGCCAGGGTGTCCGGGGTGACCAGGCCGCTGACGACGGCTTCGCCCAGGCCCCAGGCCGCATTGACCACGAGCCGGTCGGCACGCCCGCGGAGCGGGTCGACGGTGAACATCACCCCGGCGGCATCGGCGGCGACCAGCTCCTGCACCACCACGGCGAGCGAGACGTCCTCGTGCACGATGCCCGCCCTGGTGCGGTAGGCGAGGGCGCGGTCGGTCCACAGGGACGCCCAGCAGCGCCGGACGGCTTCGAGCAGGGCGCTCTCGCCGGTGATGTTCAGGTACGTGTCCTGCTGGCCGGCGAAGGACAGGTCGGGCAGGTCCTCCGCCGTGGCCGACGACCGGACGGCGACCGTGCGCGCCCCGTCGCCGAGTTCCGCGTACGCCTTGGCGACGGCCCGCTCCAGGGCGGCGGGCAGCGGGCCCTCCTCGAAGAGCGCCCGGATGCGGGCGCCGGCACCCGTGCCGGGACCGCCGTCCGGTCCGGACGCGTCCGCGAGCTCCGCGCGGATGCGGTCGGCCACGCCGGTCGAGGTGACGAACTCCCGGTACGCGGCGGTCGTCACGTGGAACCCGCCCGGTACGGGCAGCCCTGCGCGCGCGAGCTCGGACAGGGCCGCCCCCTTGCCCCCCGCCGTCTCCAGCGTGGCGGCGGCAGCGTCCAGCGACAGTACGAAGCCCATGCTCTGGTCCCCCAACTCGGCGTCCGAGAAAGGATCATGATCACACCGGGCAGCCCGTGTGAACAGACCTGTCCGCTGACGACGGAACGCCGCGGCCGCCGGAAGGCCGCCGCCCGGGGCCGCTCGCGGTCGGCCGCGGCCCGGGTCACCGGCCCGGGGCGAGTCCGTTCCGGGGGGTGACCAGGGTGAAGAGGGCGCCGTCCGGGTCGCTCAGGGTGATCCGGCGGCTCGTGGTCGAGGTCTGGACGGGTGAGACGGTGCGGCCGCCGAGCCGGGTGGCGGTCTCCACGGCGGCCTCCAGGTCCGGTACGCCGAAATGGACGTGCCAGCGGGGCCGGACCTGCGGGTCCGGGGCCTCTTCGACGGCACCGCCGCTGATCAGGGCCACGGTGTCCCGGCCGCGCCGGACGACGACGTGGCCGTGCTCGTACGAGACGTCGCAGCATCCGGAGCGCTCGCAGGCCCAGTCCAGCACCTCGCCGTAGAACACGGCCGCCGCGAACGCGTCACGGGTGCGCAGTTCGAGCCATGCGGCCGCACCGCCGGGGTGGGCCGTCCAGTCCGGGATCACCTCGCCCTGCCAGAACCCGAAGACCGCGCCGTCGGGGTCGGCCGCGAGTGCGGCCCGGCCGGTTCCGAACGCGAGCGGTCCCACGGCCATGGTGGCCCCGCGCTCGCGCACCCGGGCGGCGGTGACGTCCGCGTCGTCGACGGCGAAGTACGGGGTCCACGCCACCGGGATGCCCAGCCGCCGGGCCAGTGCGCCGATGCCCGCGACCGGTGCCCCGTCGCGCATGGCGACGGAGAACCCCTCCCCGAGGCGGGTGGGGCGGAACCCCCAGCCCAGGACGGCGCCGTAGAACTGCTGGGCGGCATCGAGATCACGGGCCATCAGACTGACCCAGCAGGGCGCCCCGAACACCTCGTGGCTTGACGTCGACACCGGCTCCGACCTCCCTCGACCACCCCCGGGCCCACCCTAGCCCCGGGCCGCACGACCGGCTCCGAGGCCGGGCCGCTCGCGCGGAAGGCCGCGTACGGGCGGGGTACGGGCGGCGTAGGCCGGACGGAGTACGCACGCCGCCGGACGGAACCCGGGCGCGTACGGTGGTGAGGAAGTGATCAGTGTGACGCGTGGTGCCGCCGAGTCCGGGAAGGCTGGCACGTATGCCGGAAGTGATCGTCACCGTACGCTCCCTCGCCCGCCGCCGCCGGGATCCTGTCGTCGTACAGGCCGTCCGCTCGACGGCGGCGGCCGTCGTGTCCTACGTCGTCGCGCTCTGGCTCAGCAATGAGCCGGCTCCGCTGACCGCGCCCCTGACGGCGCTGCTCGTCGTACAGGTCACCCTCTACACCACCCTCACCACCGGCATCCGGCGGGTGAACTCCGTCGTCGCCGGTGTCCTCGTCGCCATCGGGTTCAGCGCCCTCGTCGGCCTCACCTGGTGGTCCCTGGGCCTGGTCATCCTGACCTCGCTCGTCGTGGGCCATCTGGTGCGGGTCGACGAGTTCGTGCCCGAGGTCGCGATCAGCGCGATGCTGGTGCTCGGCGTGACGCAGGTGGCGGTCGTCGCCTGGGACCGGGTGCTGGAAACCCTGATCGGGGCGGTGGTGGGGCTCCTGTTCAACGTCTTCCTCGCACCGCCCGTGTGGGTGGCTCCGGCGAGCGAGGCAATCACCTCACTCGCCGGGCGCATGCGCGAGCTGCTGCTCCACCTCGGTGACGAGCTGGCGGAACACACCCCCGTGGAGAAGGCGGCGGCCCGGCTGCACGAGGCACGGCGGCTGGACAACGACATCGCCCACGTGGACTCGGCGCTGCGCCAGGCCGAGGACAGCCTGCGCCTCAACCCCCGGGTGAAGGAGGGGCTCCTGTTCCGGCTGGTGCTCCGCACGGGACTGGACACCCTGGAGATCTGCGCCGTCGTCCTGCGGGTCTGCTGCCGCACGCTGACCGACCTGGCCACGACGCGGACGGACGGCCCCTTGTTCTCCGAGCCCCTCGCCGACGCGCTGCGGGAGCTGTTCGCCCACATGGCGATCGCCGTCGAGAACTTCGCCGTACTCATCACCGCGCAGATCAGCACGAGTGCGCAGGAGGCGGAAGTACGGCTGGGACAGGAGCTCTCGGCGGCGAGGGCCAGCCGTGAACGGGCGGCGCGCCTGCTGCTGGAGGAGGCGCGGTCCAGGCCGGGGACGTGGCAGCTGTACGGGGCCCTGCTCGCGGAGGCCGACCGGGTGCTGGACGAACTGGGGGTCGAGAAGCGCTCCGAGCGCCTCGTGGAGGAACTCGACCGCCACGCGCGCACGCGGCGCACCGGGCGCCCGCTGCTCAGGCGGCTGTGGCGCGACCGCCCGACCGCGGACCGCTAGGGACGACGCGGGACGCCGCCCGTCAGCACCACGGGACGGGGGTGTAGTTGTGGACGAAGCGGGCCGAGACCCAGCCGGGCTCGCCGTGCAGCCGGTACCAGATGTTGTTGCCCTCCACCCAGCCGCCCTTGGCCTGGCAGGACAGCTCGACCTTCTCGAAGGGGTCCAGCGTGCTGAGCACCTTCGCCGTGGTCGTGGCCCTGGCCCGCACGTGGAGTGGTGCGCCGCTGACCACGACGCCCTTCACGTGCCCGCCGGCGGACTCGGCGGCCGGGGCCGCGTTCGGCGCCGGGTGCGCCGCGCCCGCTTGCGCCTGCGCGGCGGCCGCCTGCACTCCCGGGAGCAGCAGTCCCAGGCCGAGGCCCACCGTGGCCATCGCGGTCACCGTCCGTTTGTTCCGCTGCCCCATGCGCTGTCTCCCGTTCCTGGTGCACGTCCGGCCCGCCGGTCTCGGCCGGCCCGCGTTCGACCTTGCCCCGGGAGACAGCGCCCGGTCCGGCGGCGTGCCGCCCACTCGCCCGGATGGCGCAGCGGCGGCCGCCGACGGTGGGGGTGCCGACGTCAGTAGTAGTGCTTGCGACCTCCCACCGCGTGCCCGACGGCGCCCAGGACCCACAGGATGAGGCCTATGACGACCAGGATCAGGCCGATCGTCCACAGGATCGAGATTCCGAAGAGGAACCCCAGGACCAGCAGGATCACTCCGAGAACAATCACGACGACCTCCCAGCGCCCCGGTACCGGAGTGCACCGGGACACCCTGCGTGTACCATCCACACCACATTTCATGCCTGGACGAAGCACGTAATTCGGTCAGGCGGGGTGGCGGCGCGGACGGGCCCGTCGAGCGGGCCGTCAGGGTTCCGAGTAGCTGAAGTCGCCCATCGTCCAGGCGCTGACGTCCTTGATCGCGATCCGGTACATCCCGCCGGTCTCGGGGATGCCCACGGTGCCCTGGAGGATGCGGGCGACGTGGAAGTGGAGGTAGGAGGGGGACTCCGGGGCTCGGCGCCGGGCGGCGCCGTCCCCTTCGGTGTCCGTTGCGGGGTCCATGAAGAGGCTCGCGAACGGACCGAGCCGGTCCGAATCCGCCAGGACTTCGGCCACCCGCCGGCGCCACGCGCTCTCGGGAGCGAGGCGGCCGGTGATGACGGCGCCCTGCACCAGCACGGTCAACGACATCTGATTGGTCTGCTGGGATTCCACCGCGGCGGCGATGGCGACGAGCAGGTCGTCAGGCTTCGACATGGGCAGGAATGCTACAAGCATCCGCCCCGGAACGCGGGCGTGTTCACCCGCGTGCCGACGCGGGGACGGCTTCAGCCGGCGAAACCGACGTGTACGTGGTCGTGGTGCGTGGCGTCGGAGAAGAACTGGTTCGGCCGGGTGCCACCCGAAAGCCGTACGGGACCTCCCACGTTGTACGAGCCCGCGGCGGCGGCCGCGCGCATGAACGCGGCGATCAGGCTCCGCGGGGTCGCGGGATCGACGACGGGACGGCCGTCGATGCGCCAGACGTCGAAGGCCCGGCCGGGCGGGTGGTCGCTCGGCCGGCCGGTGCCGAACACGTTCGCCGGGTGGCCCGAGCGGACCACGCTGACCGACATCCGGTACGTGTCGGCGAGCCTCAGCATCGCCCGCAGCACGCTCTCGTGCACGGCGCCGCTGCGGATGTCCGCGGCCGCGGCGGGCGGCAGCTCGATCCGCGGCCGGGCGAGCACCGCCCGCGCCGGGGCTCCGGGCGCTGCCGCGGGCGGCCCGGGGCGGCCGGGGTGCAGGGCGGTGACGGCCCAGCCCGCGCGGGTGCGTTCGAGACGGACGTCGACGGTGGTGCCGCCCTCGTGGACGGCGGGGCCGGTCCGGGTGGACTGGGCGTACGGGACCAGGACGCTCGCGGTATCCGGCAGGAGGCCGCCGTACTGGGCGTCGATCACGTGGAGGACCGCCTGGTCCGCCGTCGGCGTCAGCGGCCCCGCCTGGGCCGCGAGCCGGGCGGCCAGGGGCGCCGCGATGCCCAGCGCCGCGGCCCGCGCCGCCGCGTCGCGGGGGCCGCCCCGGCCGGGCGGCCAGGTTCCGAGCGCCTCGACGAGCCGTACGGCGGCGAGTTTGGCCGCGGGCTCGATCTCGCCCGGTCCCGGCCGCCACGGAGCGGCGGCCGGGAGCTTCGCCGAGGGTGCGGGCGCCGGCGCGGCAGGGGACGCGGCGGCGGCCCCGGCGGGCGTACGGGTTCCAGCGGGCGGGGTGGTGCGGGC
>NZ_JBHYVA010000105.1:13984-17214 GCF_042750055.1 Streptomyces sp. NPDC059456 | reverse complement strand
GGCCCGTGCCCGGGGGAGCCCCCCAGTCCACCCCGCCCCCCGGACGGGGACGTCGTGCCGCGGACAGCTGCTGCGGGACGCTGCACCGGATCGCCCGCCCCCGCCCCGCCCTGCTCCCCCCACCGGACCCCGCCCGGAAGCGCCCGGGCGTGCGGGGTGGCGGCGTGAGGCCCCAGGACGGGCGGCGCCGGGTGCCCGGACCGGGGCGGGCGCGGCCCGGGGGCGCCGAGCGGGCCCGGGCCAACTCCCGGCCGGCCACGCGCAGACCCGCCCCGGCCAGGACACCGCACACCATCCGCCTCGGCAGCCCCAAGCCCCGGCTGCGCCTCGTCAGCGTCGGGCTGACCCTCGTCATGCTGGCCTTCGTCGTACGCCTGCTCCAGGTGCAGGCCGTCGACGCCTCCGCCTACTCGGCCAAGGCCTCCGAGAACCGCTTCGCCAGCTACACGCTGGCCGCCGAGCGCGGCGAGATCACCGACCGCAAGGGCGTGGCCCTCGCCACCAGCGTCGACGCGTACGACATCACCGCCGACCCCAAGATGTTCACCCCGCAGGACAGCAAGGCCCCGGACGCCCCCGAACAGGCCGCCGCCCTCCTCGCACCCATCCTCGGCAAGGACGCCAAGGAGCTCGCGGCCCGCCTCAAGACCAAGAACACCCGCTACGTCATCCTGGCCCGCCGCCAGACCCCTCAGGTCTGGAACCAGATCAAGGACCTCAAGCGGGTCTTCGCCGACAAGGCCGCCGCCGACAAGAAGAACAACGGCCCCGGCGCCAACGTCCTCGCCGGCGTGTTCAACGAGGACAGCAGCAAGCGCGTGTACCCGGGCGGGGACCTGGCCGCCGGGATACTGGGCTACGTCAACGCCGAGGGCAAGGGCGCCGGCGGGCTGGAGTCCTCCCTCGACAAGAAGCTGGCCGGCAAGGACGGCGCGATCACGTACGCCCAGTCCGGCGGCCGCCGCGTGCCCACCGCCGGATCCAGCGAGAAGCCCGCCGTGCCCGGCGAGGACATCGAGCTGACGATCGACCGCGACATCCAGTGGGCGGCGCAGAGCGCCATCACCGAGCAGGTCGCCAAGTCGGAGGCGGACCGCGGCTACGTCATCGTCCAGGACACCCGCACCGGCGAGGTGCTGGCCATGGCCAACGCCCCGGGCTTCGACCCCAACGACCTGTCGAAGGCCAGCTCCGCCGCCATGGGCAACGCGGCGCTCCAGGACGTGTACGAGCCCGGCTCCACCGCCAAGGTGATGTCGATGGCCGCCGTACTGGAGGAGAAGAAGGCCACCCCCGGGACCCACGTCGAGGTGCCCAACCGGCTGCACCGCGGCGACCGGCTGTTCAAGGACGACATCGACCACCCGACCTGGTACCTGACCCTCAACGGGGTCCTCGCCAAGTCCTCCAACATCGGCACGATCCTCGCCACCGGCCAGCTCGGCGCCACCCAGCCCGAGGCCAACCGGGTCCTGTACGCGTACCTGGACAAGTTCGGCATCGGGCGGCCCACCGGCCTGAACTACCCGGGCGAGTCCCGCGGCATCCTCGCCAGGCCCGAGGCCTGGTCCACCTCCCAGCAGTACACGATCCCTTTCGGCCAGGGCCTGTCCCTCAACGCCATGCAGGCGGCCTCCGTGTACTCGACGATCGCCAACGGCGGGGTCCGGATCGCCCCCACCCTGGTCCGCGGCACCAAGGGACCCGACGGCCGCTTCACCCCGGCCCCGGCCCCCGAGCAGACCCGCGTGATCAGCGCGGAGACCGCCAAGACCCTGTCCGAGATGCTGGAGTCGGTCGTCGACGACCAGGAGGGCACCGGCACCAAGGCCCGGATCCCCGGCTACCGGGTCGGCGGCAAGACCGGCACCTCCAACCGGGTGGATCCGGCCACCGGCCGATACAAGGGCTACACCGCCTCCTTCGCCGGTTTCGCCCCCGCCGACAACCCGCGCATCACCGTCTACTGCGCCATCCAGAACCCCACCAAGGGCAGCTACTTCGGTGGCCAGATCTGCGGCCCGATCTACAAGAAGGTCATGGAGTTCGCCCTCAAGACCCTCCAGGTCGCCCCGACCGGAACCGCCCCCGCCGGGCTCCCCGTCACCTTCGACGCCGGCCCCCCGCCCGCAACCCAGCCCTCCGCACAGCCCAGCCGGCAGCCCGGCCAGTGACCCGGCGGGCCCGCCGGCCCGCCAGAAATCCGTGAGGCACCATCAGTGACAACGATCACCCCGAAACCCGGGAACCCGTCGGCCGCCGGCAGCACGGCCGGGCCCTCACTTCGCGAGCGGCCCGCCGCGCCCGGTACGCTCACCGCCGTGCCCCACGCTGATCAGCCCAGAACGACCCAGAAAGACGCCCCGGCAACGCCGCCGGGAGCGCCCCGGCCCGTGACCGCCCGCCCGACCCCTCTGGGCGAGCTGGCCACCCTGCTGGGCATCGAAGCCTCCGGCTCAGGCTCCGCGCGGCAGCCGTCGCAGCCGCAGCCGCCACAGATCACCGGGATCACGCACGACTCCCGTGCGGTGCGTCCCGGCGACCTGTACGCGGCCCTGCCCGGCGCGAAGCTGCACGGCGCCGACTTCGCGGCCCAGGCGGCCGCGCTCGGCGCCGCGGCCGTGCTGACCGACCCGGCGGGTGCCGACCGCGCGGCCGCGACCGGACTGCCGGTCCTCGCGGTCGCCGACCCGCGCGCCCGCATGGGTGAGCTCGCCGCCACGATCTACGGCCGTCCCGGTGAAGGACTGCTCCAGATCGGCATCACCGGCACCTCCGGCAAGACCACCACGGCGTACCTCGTCGAGGGCGGTCTGCGCGGCGCCGGACGCAGCACCGGCCTGGTCGGCACCGTCGAGATGCGCATCGGCGACGAGCGCATCAAGTCGGAGCGCACCACCCCCGAGGCCACCGACCTCCAGGCCCTGTTCGCGGTCATGCGCGAACGCGGGGTCGAGGCCGTCGCCATGGAGGTCTCCAGCCACGCCCTGGTGCTCGGCCGGGTCGACGGATGCGTCTTCGACGTCGCCGTCTTCAACAACCTGAGCCCGGAGCACATGGAGTTCCACTCGGACATGGAGGACTACTTCCAGGCCAAGGCGCAGCTCTTCACCGAGCGCCGCGCCCGCCTCGGGGTGGTCAACGTCGACGACGAGTACGGCCGCCGGCTCGCCAAGGAGACGACCATCCCGGTGGTCACCGTCTCCGCCGCCGGGGTCCCGGCGGCCGGC
>NZ_JBHYVA010000105.1:415-13974 GCF_042750055.1 Streptomyces sp. NPDC059456 | reverse complement strand
CGCCCCCCGACCCCCGCCCCCCCCGATTATCAGCGTCCCCCCCCGTCCGCCGACCCCCCCTGGACGGCCCGCGCGTCGGGCCCCCGCCGCGGGCCCCCCCCCCCCCGACTGGCGCGCCGAGGACGTCGTGCACGGGCACATGGACTCCACGCTGACCCTGCTGGGCCCGGACGGGCAGCGCGTGCGGGCCACGGCCCCGCTGCCCGGCCCGTTCAACGTCGCCAACACCGTCGCCGCGGTCGTCACGCTCGCCGCCGCCGGCCTCGACCCGCAGGCCGCCGCCGACGGCGTCGCCGCGGTCCCCGGGGTCCCCGGCCGGCTGGAGCGGGTGGACGCGGGCCAGCCGTACCTCGCCGTCGTCGACTACGCGCACAAGACGGACGCCGTCGTCTCGGTGCTGCGCGCGCTGCGCGAAGTCACCGCCGGCAAGCTGCACATCGTGCTCGGCTGCGGCGGCGACCGGGACACCACCAAGCGGGCCCCGATGGGCGCCGCGGCCGCCCGGTTCGCCGACACCGCCGTGCTGACCTCCGACAACCCGCGCTCCGAGGACCCCCTCGCGATCCTCGCGGCGATGTTCGAGGGCGCCGTCTCCGTCCCGGCCGAAGAGCGCGCCGCCGTCCTCGTCGACGCCGACCGGGCCGCGGCCATCGCGGCCGCCGTCGCGCGCGCCGAGCCCGGCGACACCGTGCTGGTGGCGGGCAAGGGGCACGAGCAGGGCCAGGAGACCGCAGGCACCGTACGGCCCTTCGACGACCGCGCGGTGCTCCGCGCCGCCATCGAGAACCACGCGCAATCCGACGTCCGACAGGCCGAGGTGGACCAGTGATCGCCCTTTCCCTCGCCGAGATCGCCGACATCACCGGCGGCCAGCTCCACGACATACCGGATCCGTCCGCACGGGTCACCGGGCCCGTCGTGTTCGACTCCCGCGAGGTGGAGGCCGGCAGCCTGTTCGCCGCCTTCGTCGGCGAGAGGGTCGACGGCCACGACTACGCCGAACGCGCCGTCGCCGCCGGGGCCACCGCGGTCCTCGCGACCCGGCCCGTCGGCGTGCCCGCGGTCGTCGTCCCCGACGTCGTCGCCGCCCTCGGGGCCCTGGCCGGCGCCGTCGTGGCCCGGATCGGCACCGACGTGGTCGCCCTGACCGGCTCCGCGGGCAAGACCTCCACCAAGGACCTGATCGCCCAGGTCCTCCAGCACCACGCGCCGACCGTGTGGACGCCCGGGAACCTCAACAACGAGATCGGCCTGCCGATCACGACGCTGCGGGCCACCGAGGAAACCCGGCACCTGGTACTGGAGATGGGGGCCCGCGGCATCGGCCACATCCGCTACCTCACCGGGCTCACCCCGCCGCGCATCGGCCTCGTGCTGAACGTCGGCACCGCCCACATCGGGGAGTTCGGCGGCCGCGAGGCCATCGCACAGGCGAAGGGAGAGCTGGTCGAGGCCCTGCCGGCCGCGTCCGAGGGCGGTGTCGCCGTCCTCAACGCCGACGACCTCCTCGTCCGCGCGATGTCCTCCCGCACCAAGGCCCGCACGGTGCTGTTCGGCGAGGCCGAGGACGCCGACGTCCGCGCCACCGAAGTCCGCATGACGCCCCGGGGACGGCCCTCCTTCACACTGCACACACCCACCGGGTGCAGTGACGTGACCTTGCGGCTGTACGGTGAGCACCACGTGTCGAACGCGCTTGCCGCGGCCGCCGTCGCCCATGTGCTGGGCATGTCCGTCGAGGAGATCGCCACCGCGCTCTCCGGCGCCGGCACGCTCTCGCGCTGGCGGATGGAGGTCACCGAGCGGGCCGACGGCGTGACGGTCGTCAACGACGCCTACAACGCGAACCCCGAGTCCATGCGGGCCGCACTGCGCGCACTTGCCGCCATGGGGGGCGCGGCGCAGGCGAACGGGGGCCGCACGTGGGCGGTGCTCGGTCCGATGGCCGAGCTCGGAGACGACTCGCTCGCCGAGCACGACGCGGTCGGACGGCTTGTCGTCCGGCTCAACGTGAGCAAGCTCGTCGCAGTCGGGGGCAGGGAAGCGTCCTGGCTGCAACTGGGCGCATATAACGAGGGTTCGTGGGGTGAGGAGTCGGTGCTCGTGTCCGACACGCAGGCGGCGATCGACCTGTTGCGCAGTGAACTGCGGCCGGGGGACGTCGTGCTGGTGAAGGCTTCCAGGTCGGCCGGTCTGGAGCGGGTCGCCCAGGCGCTGCTCGATGGCGAGGTCGCCGACCGATGAGGCAGATCCTGTTCGCCGGTGTCATCGGCATGTTCCTGACCGTGGTCGGCACCCCGCTGCTGATCAAGCTGCTGGCCCGGAAGGGTTACGGCCAGTTCATCCGCGACGACGGCCCGCGCGGCCACGCGGGGAAGAAGGGCACGCCCACCATGGGCGGCATCTCCTTCATCCTGGCGACGATCATCGCGTACGCCCTGACGAAGGTGATCACGGGCAGTCAGCCCACGTTCTCCGGCGTGCTGGTGCTGTTCCTGATGTCCGGCATGGGTCTCGTCGGCTACCTCGACGACTACATCAAGATCGTCAAGCGTCGTTCGCTCGGTCTGCGGGCCAAGGCCAAGATGGCGGGCCAGCTGATCGTCGGCATCGCCTTCGCCGTGCTCGCGCTGCAGTTCAAGGACGCCCGCGGCAACGCCCCGGCCTCCACCAAGCTGTCGTTCGTCACGGACTTCGGCTGGTCGATCGGCCCGGTGCTGTTCGTGGTCTGGGCGCTGTTCATGATCCTCGCGATGTCCAACGGCGTGAACCTGACGGACGGTCTGGACGGACTCGCCACCGGCGCCGCGGTGATGGTCTTCGGCGCCTACACGTTCATCGGCGTCTGGCAGTTCCAGGAGTCGTGCGCCAACGCGCAGACCCTGACGAACCCCAACGCCTGCTTCGAGGTACGAGATCCCCTGGACCTCGCGATCGTCGCCTCCGCGCTGATGGGAGCCTGCTTCGGCTTCCTGTGGTGGAACACCTCGCCCGCCAAGATCTTCATGGGCGACACCGGCTCGCTGGCCCTCGGCGGCGCGCTCGCCGGCCTCGCGATCTGCTCCCGCACGGAGTTCCTGATCGCCCTCCTCGGCGGCCTCTTCGTCCTCATCACCATGTCGGTCGTCATCCAGGTCGGCTCCTTCAAGCTGACCGGCAAGCGCGTCTTCCGGATGGCCCCGCTCCAGCACCACTTCGAGCTGAAGGGGTGGTCCGAGGTCCTGGTGGTGGTCCGGTTCTGGATCATCCAGGGCATGTGCGTGATCGTGGGTCTCGGACTCTTCTACGCGGGATGGGCAGCGGACAAGTGAGCACCACCGACCTGGCCGGCCTCCTCGGCCCCGATGCCCTGGGCCGGTTCGGTCTGCCGGGCCGGATCACCGTGGCCGGCCTCGGCATCAGCGGCATCAGCGCCGCCCGGGCGCTGGCCGCACTGGGCGCGACGGTGACCGTCGTCGACAACGGCGACGGCGACGCGCACCGCGCGAAGGCCGCCGAACTCGCGGAGCTGGGCATCGAGGTCCGGCTGGGGCACCTGCCCGACGGGGCCCGCGCCGGGGAAACCCTGCCCGAGGGCACCGAACTGGTCGTCACCTCGCCCGGCTGGCAGCCCCAGAGCCCGCTCTTCCTCGCCGCCGCCAAGGCGGGCGTAGACGTCGTCGGCGACGTCGAGATCGCCTGGCGGCTGCGCACGGCCGGCGTGGAGCTCCGCGCCGCCCGCCCGGCCGCCGACGCGCAGACCGACGCCGGGCAGGCCCCCGCCGCGCCCGCGGAGTGGCTGGCGATCACCGGCACCAACGGCAAGACCACCACCACCCAGATGCTCGCGTCGATCCTGAAGGCCGCGGGCCTGAAGACCGCGGCCGTCGGCAACATCGGCACCCCGATCATCGACGTGGTGCTCGGCGAGGAGCAGTACGACGTGCTCGCCGTCGAACTCTCCAGCTACCAGCTGCACTGGGCGCCCTCGCTGCGCGCCCACTCGGCGGCCGTGCTCAACCTGGCCCCGGACCACCTCGACTGGCACGGCTCGATGGAGTCCTACGCCGCCGACAAGGGCCGGATCTACGAGGGCAACACGGTCGCCTGCGTCTACAACGTCGCCGACCCGGCCACCGAGGCCCTGGTCGTCGAAGCGGACGTGGAGGAGGGCTGCCGGGCGATCGGCTTCACGCTCGGCGCCCCCGGCCCCTCCATGCTCGGCGTCGTCGACGGCATCCTCGTCGACCGCGCGTTCGTGGAGAACCGGCAGAAGAACGCCCAGGAGCTCGCCGAGGTCAAGGACGTCAACCCGCCGGCCCCGCACAACATCGCCAACGCGCTCGCCGCGGCGGCCCTGGCCCGGGCCTTCGGCGTGCCGCCGCGCGCCGTCCGCGACGGTCTGCGCGACTTCCGCCCCGACGCTCACCGCGTCGCGTTCGTGGACGAGGTCGCCGGGGTCACGTACATCGACGACTCCAAGGCGACCAACACGCACGCCGCAGAGGCCTCCCTGGCGGCCTTCGAGCCCATCGTGTGGATCGCGGGCGGCCTCGCCAAGGGCGCGACCTTCGACGAGCTCGTCCAGCGGTCGGCGGAGCGGCTGCGCGCCGTCGTGCTGATCGGCGCCGACCGGGCGCTGATCGCCGAGGCACTGGCGCGACACGCCCCCGAGGTCCCGGTCGTCGACCTCGACCGGACCGACACTGGGGCGATGCTCGCAGCGGTCCGGGAAGCGGCCCGGCTCGCAGAGCCCGGCGACACGGTTCTGCTGGCCCCGGCCTGTGCCTCGATGGACATGTTCGCGAACTACAACAAGCGCGGGGACGCATTCGCGGACGCGGTGCGGGAGCTGGCCGCCGGGAGCGCGTAGGCCCGGCCGGTCCGTTCCGAGGCCGGCGAGTCCTCCCCGACCGGCTGCTCGCCTCGTACGAGTGGAGGGGAAGGTCACACATGCCGGCCAAGCAAGTGCTGCCCGGGCGGCGGCCGTCCGCCGCGAAGCCCGCGGCCTCGGCGAAGGGCGCCAAGCCCGGCAGGACGGTCAAGGCGCAGGGGCGCCGGCGTCCGGCGGGGAGCGTGAAGCGGCCCGCCGGACGCGGGCCGCTGGAGCGGCTGCGGCGCACGCAGCGGCAGGCGCGCAAGGCCTGGGACCGCCCTCTCACCGCCTATTACCTGATCTTCGGCAGCTCGCTGCTCATCACCGTGCTCGGCCTGGTCATGGTCTACTCGGCCTCCATGATCAAAGCCCTCCAGCTGGGCCTGGGGGACGCGTACTTCTTCAAGAAGCAGTTCCTCGCGGCCCTGATCGGCACCGCGCTGCTCCTGGTCGCCTCGCGGATGCCGGTCAAACTGCACCGGGCGCTGTCGTACCCCGTGCTCGCGGGAACCCTGTTCCTCATGGTCCTGGTCCAGGTCCCCGGGATAGGGGTGGCGATCAACGGCAACCAGAATTGGATCTCCCTTGGTGGTCCGTTCATGCTCCAGCCCAGTGAGTTCGGCAAGCTGGCACTGATCCTGTGGGGCGCCGACCTGCTCGCGCGCAAGGGCGACAAGGAGCTGCTGAGCCAGTGGAAGCACCTGCTGGTGCCGCTGGTCCCGGTCGCGTTCCTGCTGCTCGGGCTGATCATGCTGGGCGGGGACATGGGCACCGCGATGATCCTCGGGGCCATCCTGTTCGGCCTGCTGTGGCTGGCCGGAGCCCCGACGCGGATGTTCGTGGCGGTGCTGGCCTTCGCGGGTGTGATCGTCGCACTGCTGATCAAGACCAGCCCGCACCGGATGGACCGGCTCGCCTGCATCGGCGCGACGGATCCCGGCCGGAACGACCTGTGCTGGCAGGCCGTGCACGGGATCTACGCCCTCGCATCCGGCGGATGGTTCGGTTCCGGTTTGGGTGCGAGTGTGGAAAAATGGGGCCAACTGCCCGAAGCCCATACCGACTTCATCTTCGCCATCACAGGGGAGGAACTGGGCCTGGCGGGGACGCTGTCGGTACTCGCCCTGTTCGCGGCTCTAGGCTATGCGGGTATCCGCGTGGCCGGACGCACGGAGGACTCCTTCGTACGGTATGCCGCGGGAGGCGTGACCACCTGGATCACGGCCCAGGCCGTGATCAACATCGGTGCGGTGCTCGGTCTGCTGCCGATCGCCGGAGTCCCGCTCCCGTTGTTCTCGTACGGCGGGTCCGCGCTGCTGCCGACGATGTTCGCGGTCGGACTGCTCATCGCCTTTGCGCGGGAGGAGCCGGCGGCGCGCGCGGCGCTCGCGATGCGCCAGCCGAAAACCGGCTGGAAGCGGACCGGGCAGAGATGGAAGTCGATGAGACGGAGCGTCAAGAGGCGTCCGTCCGGAGAGCGGTGAATTTCGGTGCATGTCGTACTCGCCGGTGGGGGGACCGCCGGCCACATCGAGCCGGCGCTGGCCCTCGCGGACGCCCTGCGCAGGCAGGACCCTTCCGTGGGCATCACCGCCCTCGGCACGGAGCGCGGGCTCGAAACCCGCCTCGTGCCCGAGCGCGGCTATGAGCTGGGGCTGATCCCCGCCGTCCCGCTGCCCCGCAAGCCCACCCCCGAGCTGATCACCGTCCCCGGACGGCTGCGCGGCACGATCAAGGCCGCCGAGGAGATCCTGGAGCGCACCAAGGCCGACTGCGTCGTCGGCTTCGGCGGCTACGTGGCCCTGCCCGGCTATCTGGCCGCCAAGCGGCTCGGGGTGCCGATCATCGTCCACGAGGCCAACGCCAGGCCCGGACTGGCCAACAAGATCGGCTCCCGGTACGCGCACGCCGTCGCGGTCTCCACCCCCGACAGCAAGCTGCGCGGCGCCCGCTACGTGGGCATCCCGCTGCGCCGCAGCATCTCCACCCTGGACCGGGCCGCGGCCCGCCCGGAAGCGCGCGCCGCGTTCGGCCTGGACCCCAACCTGCCGACGCTGCTGGTCTCCGGCGGCTCGCAGGGCGCCCGGCGCCTCAACGAGACCATCCAGCAGGTCGCTCCGACCCTCCAGCGCTCCGGGATCCAGATCCTGCACGCGGTCGGTCCGAAGAACGAACTGCCGCGTGTCGACAACATGCCCGGGATGCCGCCGTATGTGCCGGTACCGTACGTGGACCGGATGGACCTCGCGTACGCCGCCGCCGACATGATGCTGTGCCGGGCGGGCGCGATGACCGTCGCCGAACTCTCCGCCGTCGGGCTGCCGGCCGCGTACGTCCCGCTGCCGATCGGCAACGGCGAACAGCGGCTCAACGCCCAGCCGGTGGTCAAGGCCGGCGGCGGCCTGCTCGTCGACGACGCGGAACTGACGCCCGACTGGGTGCTCAGCCAGGTCCTGCCGGTGCTCGCCGACCCGCACCGTCTGTACGAGATGTCCCGCGCCGCCGCCGAGTTCGGCCGCCGCGACGCCGACGACCTGCTCGTCGCGATGGTGTACGAGGCGATCGCCGCCCACAGGAACCGCTAGCGCAGGAGGCACAGGAGTGGCCGGAGCGTCGACCGCACAGCGCGGTAATCCCGGGTCCGCCCGCAAGGGCAAGGGCTCCGGCTCTCCCAAGCCGCCGCGGCCGCCCAAGTCGTCGAAGGGATCCGGCCCGCAGGGCCCCGGTGTCCAGCGCCTCGTCAGGCGCCTGCGGCACCGGGGCCCCGTGCTGCTCTGCCTCCTCGCCGCCGTCCTCCTCACGGGGGGCGGCAGCTGGGTGCTCTACGGCTCCTCGTGGCTCCGGGTCGAGAAGGTGACCACGAGCGGAACCCTGGTGCTGACGCCCGAGCAGGTGCTGGCGGCCGCGTCCGTACCGGTCGGGGCGCCGCTGGTGTCCGTGGACACCGACGAGATCGCGGACCGGGTCCGCAGCAGGCTGCCCCGTGTCGATTCGGTCGATGTGGTGCGCGCCTGGCCCCACGGAATCGGGCTGAAGGTGACGGAGCGCAAACCCGTCCTGCTCATCAAAAAGGACGCCAAGTTCGTGGAAGTGGACGCATCGGGTGTGCGATTCGACACGGTTCCGAAAGCACCCGCGGGCGTTCCGGTCCTCGAATTGTCCGCGGGGCAGTCGCCGAGCGGGCGCCGCTTCGACGAGGAGCGGCTGCTGCGCGAGGCCGTGGGCGTCGCCGGGGACCTCCCCGAGCCGGTCGCCAAGGAGACCGTGCAGGTCAGGATGGGGTCGTACGACTCGGTCGTACTGGAGTTGAGCCGGGGCCGCACCGTGGTGTGGGGGAGCGGCGAGCAGGGCGAGGCCAAGGGCCGTGCGCTGACCGCGCTGCTGAAAGCGGCGCCCAAGGCTGACCACTTTGACGTGAGCGTCCCCACCGCCCCTGCGGTGTCCGGGAGTTGACGTCGGGTCGAACAGCGACGCACCCTGGTTGGCCACCGATACGGGTGATCACATAGGGTGAAAAGAAAAACGGGAGGTTCGGCGTGTTCGTTGAACACGCGCTACTTGTCGACTTAGTGTCCTGTTCGGAAGAGTCCAGGGAACAGACACATACTTAACCCTAAACTTCAGGGTTAGGGTTCGGGTCGGCGCGTTCGGACCGTCCCACATTTCGGCATCAGTCGTCGCAACGCAGGCCCGCGAGGCGGCGACACGTAACTCGAGGCGAGAGGCCTTCGACGTGGCAGCACCGCAGAACTACCTCGCAGTCATCAAGGTCATCGGTGTCGGCGGCGGTGGTGTCAATGCCATCAACCGAATGATCGAGGTCGGTCTCAAGGGCGTCGAGTTCATCGCCATCAACACGGACGCGCAGGCGCTGTTGATGAGCGACGCCGACGTCAAGCTCGACGTCGGCCGTGAACTCACCCGCGGCCTCGGCGCCGGCGCCAACCCGGCAGTCGGTCGCAAGGCGGCAGAGGACCACCGCGAGGAGATCGAGGAGGTCCTCAAGGGGGCCGACATGGTCTTCGTCACCGCCGGCGAGGGCGGCGGCACCGGCACCGGCGGCGCTCCCGTCGTCGCCAACATCGCGCGCTCGCTGGGCGCCCTGACGATCGGTGTGGTCACCCGGCCGTTCACCTTCGAGGGCCGGCGCCGCGCGAACCAGGCGGAGGACGGCATCGCCGAGCTCCGCGAAGAGGTCGACACCCTCATCGTCATCCCCAACGACCGGCTGCTGTCCATCTCGGACCGCCAGGTCTCGGTCCTGGACGCCTTCAAGTCGGCCGACCAGGTCCTGCTCTCGGGCGTCCAGGGCATCACCGACCTCATCACCACCCCCGGTCTGATCAACCTCGACTTCGCGGACGTCAAGTCCGTCATGTCCGAGGCCGGCTCGGCCCTCATGGGCATCGGCTCCGCCCGCGGCGACGACCGCGCCGTGGCCGCGGCCGAGATGGCGATCTCCTCGCCGCTGCTGGAGGCCTCCATCGACGGGGCGCGGGGCGTGCTCCTGTCCATCTCCGGCGGCTCGGACCTCGGTCTCTTCGAGATCAACGAGGCCGCGCAGCTGGTGAGCGAGGCCGCGCACCCCGAGGCGAACATCATCTTCGGCGCCGTCATCGACGACGCGCTCGGCGACGAGGTACGGGTCACCGTCATCGCGGCCGGCTTCGACGGCGGACAGCCCCCGGCCCGCCGGGACAACGTCATCGGTGCCGCGTCCACCAAGCGCGAGGAGCCGGCCCCGGCGCCGGTCCGCGCGGCCGAGCCGGCGCGCCCGGCCTTCGGCGGACTGGGTACGGTCACCCCGCGCGAAGAGTCCCCGGCCCCGGTCGAGGCGGCTCCGATCGAGACCCCGGCCCCCGCGCCGCAGGTCCCGACGGCCCGGCCGTACCAGGACAGCCCGGCCGAGGAACTGGACGTTCCGGACTTCTTGAAGTGACGCTGGGGCAGCACATCGAGAACGGCGCCCACTTCGCCTTCACCGACCGGTGGGGCGGGGTGAGCGCCGTTCCGTACGAGGAGCTCAATCTCGGCGGTGCGGTCGGGGACGACCCCACCGCCGTTCTCGCGAACCGGGCGGCCGCCGCCCGGGCGCTGGGGATCGAGCCCGACCAGGTCGTCTGGATGAACCAGGTGCACGGCCGGGACGTGGCGGTGGTCCCCGGACCCTGGGGCGCCGACGCCGACATCCCGGCGGTGGACGCGGTGGTGACCGCCCGTCGGGGGCTCGCCCTCGCGGTGCTCACCGCGGACTGCACCCCGGTCCTGCTGGCGGACCCCGTCGCCGGGGTCGCGGGCGCCGCCCACGCGGGGCGGCCCGGACTGGTCGCCGGAGTGGTGCCCGCCGCGGTGGAGGCCATGGTCTCCCTCGGGGCCGAACCCGGTCGGATCATCGCCCGGACCGGCCCCGCGATCTGCGGACGCTGCTACGAGGTGCCGGCCGGAATGCGGGACGAGGTCGCCGAAGCGGTGCCGGCCGCCCACGGGGAGACGAGCTGGGGGACGCCGTCCGTCGACGTGGTCGCCGGAGTGCACGCCCAGCTCGCGGAGGCGGGGGTGGTGAACCTGCACCGTTCGCCGGTCTGCACACTGGAGTCGCGGGACCACTTCTCGTACCGCCGCGACCGGGTGACCGGACGGCTTGCCGGATATGTCTGGTTGGACTGATTGATGACGGATCGTAAGTCGGAACTCGCGGAGAACCTTGCGCGGGTGGAGGAGCGCATCGCGTCCGCCTGTGCGGCCGCGGGGCGCGGGCGGGACGAGGTGACGCTCATCGTCGTCACCAAGACCTACCCCGCGAGCGACGTACGACTGCTGGCGGACCTGGGAGTCCGTCATGTGGCGGAGAATCGCGACCAGGATGCCGCGCCCAAGGCCGCCGCCTGCGCGGATCTGCCGCTCAGCTGGCATTTCGTGGGCCAGTTGCAGACGAACAAAGTCCGTTCCGTTGCCGGATACGCGCAGGTCGTGCAGTCGGTCGACCGGCCGAGGCTCGTCACGGCGCTCTCGGCGGCCGCGGAGGGGGCCGGGCGCGAACTCGGCTGCCTCGTGCAGATCGCCCTCGACGCCGAGTCGGGGGAGCGCGGCACCCGCGGCGGCGCCGCCCCGGAGCAGCTCGGTGAACTCGCGGACCTCGTGGCCGGGGCGCCCGGACTGCGGCTCGACGGTCTGATGACCGTGGCTCCGCTGGCCGGGCCCTACGCGGGACGGGAACAGGCCGCTTTCGAGCGGCTGGTGGAATTGTCATCCCGCCTGCGCGCGGACCATCCGGCTGCCACGATGGTCTCGGCCGGGATGAGTGCAGACCTGGAACAGGCCGTTGCGGCCGGTGCGACACATGTACGCGTCGGCACTGCGGTACTCGGCGCGAGACCCCGGCTCGGGTAACGTCGCGAAGAAAGTCGGACCACAGCAGAAAATATGGTCATTCCCGCTGATGGGCGGACAGACCACGTGGATCGCGGGCAGTTGGTGACTTTGGTGACACAGCGACACACCTGCGACAGGGCGATCCACCACAGAGCGGAGGACTCAGAGAATGGCCGGCGCGATGCGCAAGATGGCGGTCTACCTCGGCCTCGTGGAGGACGACCGGTACGACAACCCGGGGTACGACCCCGACGACGAGTTCGAGCCCGAGCCGGAACCGGAGCGGGATCGCCGGCGCCAGCAGCCCGTGCACCAACCGCCCGTAACGGACGAACCGGTACGAGTTACCCAGCCTCCGGCGCAACGGGAACCCATCCCATTGCCGGTGGAAAACGGACGTCCTGCGCGAATTGCCCCCGTGGCATCCATCACACCTGAACGCTCGAACCTGGAGAAGAACGCCCCCGTGATCATGCCCAAGGTCGTCTCCGAGCGGGAGCCGTACCGCATCACGACGCTGCACCCCCGGACCTACAACGAGGCCCGTACCATCGGGGAACACTTCCGTGAGGGCACTCCGGTGATCATGAACCTCACGGAGATGGACGACACGGATGCGAAGCGACTTGTCGACTTTGCCGCCGGCCTCGTCTTCGGCCTGCACGGCAGCATTGAACGCGTGACACAGAAGGTGTTCCTGCTGTCGCCTGCTAACGTCGATGTCACGGCGGAGGACAAGGCCCGCATCGCGGAGGGCGGGTTCTTCAACCAAAGCTAGACCGATCCGTCAGACACGGGGCCGGGGCCAGAGTGAGAGCAGGGGAGAGGGAAGCGCGGGATGGGCGTCGCACTGCAGGTGGTCTACATCGTGCTGATGTGCTTCCTCATCGTGCTGATCTTCCGACTGGTGATGGACTACGTCTTCCAGTTCGCACGTTCATGGACACCCGGCAAGGCGATGGTGGTCGTCCTTGAGGCCACCTACACTGTCACCGATCCACCGCTCAAGCTTCTCCGGCGTTTCATCCCGCCGTTGCGTCTCGGGGGCGTGGCACTCGACCTGTCCTTCTTCGTTCTGATGATCATCGTTTACATCCTCATCAGTTTCGTGAGCACCGCTGCGAGAAGCGTGTGAACGATGAGCTTCCCCGCGGGCGTGGGGACAGTCCCGATACGGTCTTGCCGACTGCCGACGACTACGTAGAGGTGAAGAAGACATGCCGCTGACTCCCGAGGACGTGCGGAACAAGCAGTTCACGACCGTCCGCCTCCGAGAAGGCTATGACGAGGACGAGGTCGATGCCTTCCTCGACGAGGTCGAATCCGAGCTGACGCGCCTGCTGCGCGAGAACGAGGACCTGCGCGCGAAGCTGGCCGCCGCCACGCGTGCCGCCGCGCAGAACCAGCAGCAGCAGGGCATGCGCAAGCCGGAACCCCAGGACCAGCGCGGCCCCGGAGGCCCCGGCGCCCCCGTGCCCGCCGCCATATCCGGCCCGCCGGCGCAGCAGGGCCCGCCGCAGATGGGCCCGCCCCAGCTCCCGGGCGGCCAGCCGCAGCTTCCGGCCGGCCCCGGTGGACTCGGACCGCAGGGTCCGGGCGGCCCGGGCCCGATGGGCGGCCCCATGCACACCATGGGCGGCCAGCAGCAGATGGGCCAGCAGTCCATGGGCGGCCAGAACCCGCTCGGCCAGCAGATGCAGCCCATGGGCCAGCAGATGCAGCCGATGGGCCAGCAGATGGGCCAGCAGATGCAGCCCATGGGCCAGCAGATGCAGCCGATGCAGCAGCAGCCGCAGCAGCTCCCGCAGCAGGGCCCCGGTGGCGACAGCGCCGCCCGCGTCCTGTCGCTGGCGCAGCAGACCGCCGACCAGGCGATCGCGGAGGCCCGCTCCGAGGCCAACAAGATCGTCGGCGAGGCGCGCAGCCGCGCCGAGGGCCTGGAGCGGGACGCCCGCGCCAAGGCCGACGCGCTGGAGCGGGACGCCCAGGAGAAGCACCGCGTCGCGATGGGCTCCCTGGAGTCCGCCCGCGCCACGCTGGAGCGCAAGGTCGAGGACCTGCGGGGCTTCGAGCGTGAGTACCGTACGCGCCTGAAGTCCTACCTGGAGTCGCAGCTGCGTCAGCTGGAGACCCAGGCGGACGACTCCCTGGCCCCGCCGCGCAACCCGGCCGGCCCGGCGCTGCCGCCGTCGCCGACCCCGTCGATGGGTTTCTGGGGGGCGCATGGCGCCCCACAATGAAACAACAACAATCGTGTCCCCACACCCACGCTGGGTGACAGACCCAAAGTGTGTGCGGGACCCCAGGGGGGCCCCGCCGACTCTGGGCGACC
>NZ_JBHYVA010000105.1:0-405 GCF_042750055.1 Streptomyces sp. NPDC059456 | reverse complement strand
GACCCCCCCCCCCTCCATGCCCACGCCCTCCCCCATGGGCCACTCGATGAGCAACCCGTCCATGGGTGCCCCGTCGCCCATGGGTGGTCCCTCGCCGATGGGTGGCCCGTCCCCGATGGGCGGCCCCTCGTACGGTGGCCAGCAGCAGATGTCTCCCGCGATGACCCAGCCGATGGCTCCGGTGCGGCCGGCCGCGCCGCAGCCGATGCAGCAGGCGCCGTCGCCGATGCGGGGCTTCCTGATCGACGAGGACGACAACTAAGCGGCTCGCCCCACGGGCGGCGTCAGCAGTCACGGGCCGGGGCCCGGTGCCCGTGGGGGGGGCCGGGGCCCGGCCGGTAGGGGGGCCCCCCCGCCGCGCGCCCCCCCGGGCGCCCGCCCCCCCCCCCGGCGTGGCGGCGCGGC
>NZ_JBHYVA010000104.1:0-17342 GCF_042750055.1 Streptomyces sp. NPDC059456 | reverse complement strand
CAGGTGGGCTCCCGGCCCACGCCGGTACGTTTCTGCTGGTCCTGGACGTGAGGACCGGAGGACTAGATGTCCTCGTGCGCCACGGCGCGACGCGCATCCGCGTCGAGCACGCCCCAGCTGATCAGCTGCTCGGTCAGGACCGAGGGGGACTGGTCGTAGATGACGGCGAGGGTGCGCAGGTCGTCCTGGCGGATCGACAGCACCTTGCCGTTGTAGTCCCCGCGCTGGCTCTGGATGGTCGCCGCGTAACGCTGCAGCGGGCCGGCCTTCTCGGCGGGCACGCCCGCCAGGCGCTCCAGGTCCAGACGCAGCTTCGGCGGCGGCTCGGCGGCCCCGCCCGGGGTCGTACCCGGCAGGAGCTCCTGCACCGGCACCCCGTAGAAGTCCGCCAGCTCGGCGAGGCGCTGGACGGTCACGGCGCGGTCCCCGCGCTCGTACGACCCGACCACCACGGCCTTCCACCGGCCCTGGGACTTCTCCTCGACACCATGGAGGGAGAGGCCCTGCTGGGTGCGGATGGCGCGGAGCTTGGCCCCGAGCTGTTTGGCGTATTCGCTGGACATAACGCTCCCGGACGCTGTGACGCTGTGACGACATGGACGCTACGACATGGACCACGTGCGGCTCCGCCGCGCGGCTGGTAACTCACTGTGAGGTTACGCAGCGTTACTTGGATGCGTCAAGCCGAATGATGTCGCACGCCCACGGACGAGGGGCGCCGCACGGCCCCGGTGCGGGCTCCCCGCCACCGTCCTGGTACCGTGGACCACGTACATCAGACGTCCTTTAAGGTCCGTCCCGTGAGGCGGAGAAGGAGGTCCTTTTCATGGACGCTCAGGCTGCTCAGAACGCCGGTGCCCAAGGCACCGAGGCGATGCGCCCCGTGCTCGAGGCACAGGACATCGCGCGGGTGCTGACCCGCATCGCCCACGAGATCGTCGAACGCGCCAAGGGCGCCGACGACGTGGTGCTCCTCGGCATTCCCACCCGCGGCGTGTACCTCGCCCGCCGGCTGGCCGCCAAGCTCCAGGAGATCACCGGTACGAAGATCCCGGTCGGATCCCTGGACATCACCATGTACCGCGACGATCTGCGGATGAAGCCCGCCCGCGCGATCGGCCGCACCGAGATCCCCGGCGACGACATCGACGGACGCCTCGTCGTCCTCGTCGACGACGTGCTCTTCTCCGGCCGTACCATCCGGGCCGCCCTCGACGCCCTCGGCGACCTCGGCCGCCCCCGCGCCGTGCAGCTCGCCGTCCTCGTCGACCGCGGCCACCGCGAACTGCCGATCCGCGCCGACTACGTCGGCAAGAACCTCCCCACGTCGCTGCGGGAGACCGTCAAGGTCCAGCTCCAGGAGGAGGACGGCCGAGACGCCGTGCTGCTCGGCCAGCGGACCGACACGTCCGCCGGGCAGTAGCCCGAACGAGTGAAGGGCCCCGGTCGCGGGGTCCGCGCGGGGCCCTGCCCTGCCCGCACGCCCTCCCGACCGCCGCCCGGCCCTCACCGCCGCCCCGGCCTCACCGACCTACGGAGCACCCAGATGAAGCGCCACCTCATCTCGGCCGCCGACCTCACGCGCGACGACGCCGTCCTCATCCTCGACACCGCCGAGGAGATGGCACGCGTCGCGGACCGGCCGATCAAGAAGCTGCCCACCCTGCGCGGCCTCACCGTCGTCAACCTCTTCTTCGAGGACTCGACCCGCACCCGGATCTCCTTCGAAGCGGCCGCCAAGCGCCTGTCCGCCGACGTCATCAACTTCTCCGCCAAGGGCTCCTCGGTCTCCAAGGGCGAGTCCCTCAAGGACACCGCGCTGACCCTGGAGGCCATGGGCGCCGACGCGGTCGTCATCCGCCACCACGCGTCCGGCGCCCCCTACCGGCTCGCGACCTCCGGCTGGATCGACTCCGCCGTCGTCAACGCCGGCGACGGCACCCACGAGCACCCCACCCAGGCCCTGCTGGACGCCTTCACCATGCGCCGCCGCCTCGTCGGCCGCGACGCCGGCCTCGGCAAGGACCTGGGCGGCCGCCGCATCACGATCGTCGGCGACGTCCTGCACAGCCGCGTCGCCCGCTCCAACGTCCAGCTGCTCCACACCCTCGGCGCCGAGGTCACCCTGGTGGCCCCGCCCACCCTGGTCCCGATCGGCGTCGAGAGCTGGCCCTGCGAGGTCTCGTACAGCCTCGACGACGTGCTGCCGAAGTCCGACGCGGTCATGATGCTGCGTGTGCAGCGCGAACGCATGAACGCCGCCTTCTTCCCGACCGAGCGCGAGTACTCCCGCCGGTACGGGCTCGACGGCGACCGCATGGCCAAGATGCCCGAGCACGCCATCGTGATGCACCCCGGCCCGATGAACCGCGGCATGGAGATCACCGCCGAGGTCGCCGACTCCGACCGCTGCACGGCCGTCGAGCAGGTCGCCAACGGCGTCTCCACCCGGATGGCCGTCCTGTACCTGCTGCTCGGAGGCTCCGAGCCCGCCGTCACCACCACCAGCACGCCCCGCATCGAGGAGAGCAAGTAATCATGAGCAAGATCCTGATCCGCGGGGCGAAGGTACTCGGTGGCGAGGCGCAGGACGTCCTGATCGACGGCGAGACCATCGCCGAGGTCGGACAGAACCTCTCCGCCGAGGGCGCGACCGTCATCGAAGCCGAGGGCCAGGTCCTCCTCCCCGGCCTCGTCGACCTGCACACCCACCTGCGCGAGCCCGGCCGCGAGGACTCCGAGACCGTCCTGACCGGCACCCGCGCCGCCGCCTCCGGCGGCTACACCGCCGTCTTCGCCATGGCCAACACCTTCCCCGTCGCCGACACCGCCGGCGTCGTCGAGCAGGTCTGGCGCCTCGGCAAGGAGTCCGGCTACTGCGACGTGCAGCCCATCGGCGCCGTCACCGTCGGCCTGGAGGGCAAGCAGCTCTCCGAGCTGGGCGCCATGCACGAGTCCGCCGCCCGCGTCACCGTCTTCTCCGACGACGGCAAGTGCGTCGACGACGCCGTGATCATGCGCCGCGCCCTGGAGTACGTGAAGGCCTTCGGCGGCGTCGTCGCCCAGCACGCCCAGGAGCCCCGCCTGACCGAGGGCGCCCAGATGAACGAGGGCGTCGTCTCCGCCGAGCTGGGCCTCGGCGGCTGGCCGGCCGTCGCCGAAGAGTCGATCATCGCCCGCGACGTCCTCCTCGCCGAGCACGTCGGCTCCCGCGTGCACATCTGCCACCTCTCCACCGCCGGCTCCGTCGAGATCGTCCGCTGGGCCAAGTCCCGCGGCATCGACGTCACCGCCGAGGTCACCCCGCACCACCTCCTCCTCACCGACGAGCTGGTCCGCTCGTACAACGCGGTCTACAAGGTCAACCCGCCGCTGCGCACCGAGCGCGACGTGCTGGCCCTGCGCGAGGCGCTCGCCGACGGCACGATCGACATCGTCGCCACCGACCACGCCCCGCACCCGCACGAGGACAAGGACTGCGAGTGGGCCGCCGCCGCGATGGGCATGGTCGGCCTGGAGACCGCGCTCTCCGTCGTCCAGCAGACGATGGTCGAGACCGGGCTGCTCGACTGGGCCGGCGTCGCCGAGCGCATGTCCTTCGCCCCGGCGCGGATCGGCGGCCTGGACCACCACGGCCGGCCCGTCTCGGCTGGTGAACCCGCGAACCTGACCTTGGTCGACACCTCGTACCGTGGTGTCGTGGACCCCGCACACTTCGCCTCCCGCAGCCGCAACACGCCCTACGAGGGCCGTGAGCTGCCGGGTCGCGTCACTCACACCTTCCTGCGGGGCCGGGCAACGGTCGTGGACGGGAATCTGGCGTGACACCTGCAGTGATCCAACTGGCCGCCGAGGCCGCCGAACGACGGTCGGCGGAGGTGACGGACTGGGGCGCCCGCATCGCGTGGGTGATCGGTCTGCTCGTCCTCATCGCGTTCGTGTACTGGCTGATGCGGCAGGGCTGGAAATGGCGCGGCGCCCTGCAGAACGATCTGCCGGAGCTGCCCGCCGCCCCCGACGGCCTGCCCGCGCACCGGCTGGCCCTGACCGGCCGCTACCACGGGTCCACCACCGCCGGGCAGTGGCTCGACCGGATCGTCGCTCACGGCCTGGGAGTGCGCAGCCGCGTCGAGCTCACGCTCACCGACGCGGGCCTGGACGTGGTCCGTCCGGGTGCCACCGACTTCTTCGTACCGGCCGCGCAGCTGCGCGGCGCCCGCCTCGACAAGGGAATCGCGGGCAAGGTACTCACCGAGGGCGGTCTCCTCGTCGTCACCTGGGCGCACGGCGACAAGCTGATCGACTCCGGATTCCGCTCCGACCGCGCGGCCGAACACGCCGCCTGGGTCGAGGCGATCAATCTCATGAACCAATCCATCACGACGGAAGGCGCCGAACGATGACGACCTCCACCAGGGGAGCAGCCAAAGCTCCCGCCGTACTCGTCCTGGAGGACGGTCGGATCTTCCGCGGCCGCGCCTACGGCGCTGTGGGGGAGACCTTCGGCGAGGCCGTGTTCTCCACCGGCATGACCGGATACCAGGAGACCCTCACCGACCCGTCGTACCACCGGCAGGTCGTCGTCATGACCGCCCCGCACGTCGGGAACACCGGAGTCAACGACGAGGACCCCGAGTCCGCCCGCATCTGGGTCGCCGGGTACGTCGTGCGCGACCCCGCCCGCGTCCCGTCCAACTGGCGCTCGCAGCGCTCGCTGGACGAGGAACTGGTCAAGCAGGGCGTCGTCGGCATCTCCGGCATCGACACCCGCGCCCTGACCCGCCACCTGCGCGAGCGCGGCGCCATGCGCGTCGGCATCTTCTCCGGCACTGCGCTCACCAGCGCCGCCGACGCGGAGCTGCTGGCCAAGGTCCAGGAGCAGCCCCAGATGAAGGGCGCGAACCTCTCCGCCGAGGTCGCCACCAAGGAGGCGTACGTCGTCCCCGCCATCGGCGAGAAGAAGTTCACCGTCGCCGCCGTCGACCTCGGCATCAAGGGCATGACCCCGCACCGGATGGCCGAGCGCGGCATCGAGGTGCACGTGCTGCCCGCCACCGCCACCGTCGAGGACGTGTACGCGGTCTCCCCGGACGGCGTGTTCTTCTCCAACGGCCCGGGCGACCCGGCCACCGCCGACGGCCCCGTCGCCGTCATGCAGGGTGTCCTGGAGCGCAAGACCCCGCTCTTCGGCATCTGCTTCGGCAACCAGATCCTGGGCCGCGCGCTCGGCTTCGGCACGTACAAGCTGAAGTACGGCCACCGCGGCATCAACCAGCCGGTCCAGGACCGCACCACCGGCAAGGTCGAGGTCACCGCGCACAACCACGGCTTCGCCGTGGACGCGCCCCTCGACAAGGTCTCCGAGACCCCCTTCGGCCGCGCCGAGGTCTCGCACGTCTGCCTGAACGACAACGTCGTGGAAGGCCTCCAGCTGCTCGACCAGCCGGCCTTCTCCGTCCAGTACCACCCCGAAGCAGCCGCGGGTCCGCACGACGCCGCGTACCTCTTCGACCGCTTCGTTAGCCTGATGGAGGCCGAGCGTGCCTAAGCGCACCGATATCCAGTCCGTCCTGGTCATCGGCTCCGGCCCGATCGTCATCGGCCAGGCCGCCGAATTCGACTACTCCGGCACCCAGGCCTGCCGCATCCTCAAGGCCGAGGGCCTGCGGGTCATCCTGGTGAACTCCAACCCCGCGACGATCATGACCGACCCGGAGATCGCCGACGCCACGTACGTCGAGCCGATCACCCCCGAGTTCGTCGAGAAGATCATCGCGAAGGAGCGCCCCGACGCGCTGCTCCCCACCCTCGGCGGCCAGACCGCACTCAACACCGCCATCTCCATGCACGAGCAGGGCGTGCTGGAGAAGTACGGCGTCGAGCTCATCGGCGCCAACGTCGAGGCCATCAACAAGGGCGAGGACCGCGACCTCTTCAAGGGCGTCGTCGAGGCCGTGAAGGCCAAGATCGGTTACGGCGAGTCCGCCCGCTCGGTCATCTGCCACTCCATGGACGACGTCCTCAAGGGCGTCGACACCCTCGGCGGCTACCCCGTCGTCGTGCGCCCCTCCTTCACGATGGGCGGCGCCGGCTCCGGCTTCGCCCACGACGAGGACGAGCTGCGCCGCATCGCCGGCCAGGGCCTGACGCTCTCCCCGACCACCGAGGTGCTCCTGGAGGAGTCCATCCTCGGCTGGAAGGAGTACGAGCTGGAGCTGATGCGCGACACCAAGGACAACGTGGTCGTCGTCTGCTCCATCGAGAACTTCGACCCGATGGGCGTCCACACCGGCGACTCCATCACCGTCGCCCCGGCCATGACGCTCACCGACCGCGAGTACCAGCGGCTGCGCGACATCGGCATCGCGATCATCCGCGAGGTCGGCGTCGACACCGGCGGCTGCAACATCCAGTTCGCGATCGACCCGGTCGACGGCCGCGTCATCGTCATCGAGATGAACCCGCGCGTCTCGCGCTCCTCGGCGCTCGCCTCGAAGGCCACCGGCTTCCCGATCGCCAAGATCGCCGCCAAGCTGGCCATCGGCTACACCCTCGACGAGGTCCCCAACGACATCACCGAGAAGACGCCGGCCTCCTTCGAGCCGACCCTCGACTACGTCGTCGTCAAGGCCCCGCGCTTCGCCTTCGAGAAGTTCCCGCTCGCCGACGCCACCCTCACCACCACCATGAAGTCGGTCGGCGAGGCCATGGCCATCGGCCGCAACTTCACCGAGGCCCTCCAGAAGGCCCTGCGCTCCCTGGAGAAGAAGGGCTCCCAGTTCACCTTCGTCGGCCCCGTCGGCGACAAGGACGAGCTGCTCGCCACCGCGGTCCGTCCGACCGACGGCCGCATCAACACGGTCATGCAGGCCATCCGCGCCGGCGCCACCCAGGAAGAGGTCTTCGAGTCCACGAAGATCGACCCCTGGTTCGTCGACCAGCTCTTCCTGATCAAGGAGATCGCCGACGAGCTGGCCGCAGCCGAGAAGCTCCACCCCGAGCTGCTCGCCGAGGCCAAGCGCCACGGCTTCTCCGACGCCCAGATCGCCGAGATCCGCGGCCTGCGCGAGGACGTCGTCCGCGAGGTCCGCCACGCCCTCGGCGTCCGCCCGGTCTACAAGACGGTCGACACCTGCGCCGCCGAGTTCGCCGCGAAGACCCCGTACTTCTACTCCTCGTACGACGAGGAGTCCGAGGTCGCGCCCCGCGAGAAGCCCGCGGTGATCATCCTGGGCTCCGGCCCGAACCGCATCGGCCAGGGCATCGAGTTCGACTACTCCTGCGTCCACGCCTCCTTCGCCCTCAGCGACGCCGGCTACGAGACCGTGATGGTCAACTGCAACCCGGAGACCGTCTCCACCGACTACGACACCTCCGACCGCCTGTACTTCGAGCCGCTGACGCTCGAGGACGTGCTGGAGATCGTCCACGCCGAATCGCTGGCCGGCCCCATCGCCGGTGTCGTCGTCCAGCTCGGCGGCCAGACCCCCCTCGGTCTCGCCCAGGCCCTCAAGGACAACGGCGTCCCGGTCGTCGGCACCCCGCCGGAGGCCATCCACGCCGCCGAGGACCGCGGCGCCTTCGGCCAGGTCCTCGCCGAGGCGGGCCTGCCCGCCCCCAAGCACGGCACCGCCACCACGTTCGCGGGCGCGAAGGCCATCGCCGACGAGATCGGCTACCCGGTCCTCGTGCGCCCCTCGTACGTGCTCGGCGGCCGCGGCATGGAGATCGTCTACGACGAGACGCGCCTCGAGGCGTACATCGCCGAGTCCACCGAGATCTCCCCGACCCGCCCCGTGCTGGTCGACCGCTTCCTCGACGACGCCATCGAGATCGACGTCGACGCCCTCTACGACGGCACCGAGCTCTACCTCGGCGGCGTCATGGAGCACATCGAGGAAGCCGGCATCCACTCCGGCGACTCGGCCTGCGCCCTGCCCCCGATCACCCTCGGCGGCTTCGACATCAAGCGCCTGCGCGCCTCCACCGAGGCCATCGCCAAGGGCGTCGGCGTACGCGGCCTGATCAACATCCAGTTCGCGATGGCGGGTGACATCCTCTACGTCCTGGAGGCCAACCCGCGCGCCTCCCGCACCGTCCCCTTCACCTCGAAGGCCACCGCGGTCCCGCTCGCCAAGGCCGCCGCCCGCATCTCGCTCGGCACCACCATCGCCGAGCTGCGCGAAGAGGGCATGCTCCCGAAGACCGGCGACGGCGGCACCCTGCCGCTCGACGCGCCGATCTCCGTCAAGGAGGCCGTCATGCCGTGGTCGCGCTTCCGCGACATCCACGGCCGCGGCGTCGACACCGTCCTCGGCCCGGAGATGCGCTCCACCGGCGAGGTCATGGGCATCGACTCCGTCTTCGGCACGGCCTACGCCAAGTCGCAGGCCGGCGCCTACGGCCCGCTGCCCACCAAGGGCCGCGCGTTCATCTCGGTCGCCAACCGCGACAAGCGCTCGATGATCTTCCCGGCGCGCGAGCTCGTCGCCCACGGCTTCGAGCTGATGGCCACCTCCGGCACCGCCGAGGTGCTGCGCCGCAACGGCATCAACGCCACCGTGGTGCGCAAGCTCAGCGAGGGCGAGGGCCCGAACGGCGAGAAGACCATCGTCCAGCTCATCCACGACGGCCAGGTCGACCTGATCGTCAACACCCCGTACGGCACCGGCGGCCGCCTCGACGGCTACGAGATCCGCACGGCGGCCGTGGCGCGCAGCGTCCCGTGCCTGACCACGGTCCAGGCGCTCGCCGCGGCCGTCCAGGGCATCGAGGCGCTCGGCCACGGAGACGTGGGCGTCCGCTCGCTCCAGGAGCACGCGGAGCACCTGACCGCGGCCCGCGACTAGCAGCCCGTACGAGGAGGGGGACACGGATGCGCGATGCGCGTCGGTGTCCCCCTCGTCATGAGCGCACAAGGGATCTTCTCGACATGTACAAGCTCTTCTTCAACCTGGTCTTCAAGCGGATGGACCCCGAGCAGGCCCACTACACGGCCTTCCGCTGGATCCGCGGCGCCGCCCGGACCCCCGTCCTGCGCACCTTCGTCGCGGCGGCCCTCGCGCCGCGGTACGAGGAGTTGCGCACCGAGGCGCTCGGGCTGCGCATGCACGGCCCCTTCGGCCTCGCGGCGGGCTTCGACAAGAACGCCGTCGCCATCGACGGCATGTCCATGCTCGGCTTCGACCACGTCGAGATCGGCACGGTCACGGCGCGGGCGCAGGACGGCAACCCCAAGAAGCGGCTGTTCCGCCTCGTGCCGGACCGCGCGCTGATCAACCGCATGGGCTTCAACAACGAGGGCTCCGCGGCCGTGGCGGCCCGCCTGGCGGCCCGCGTGCCGGTCTTCAAGACCGTCGTGGGCGTCAACATCGGCAAGACCAAGGTCGTGCCCGAGGAAGAGGCCGTGGCGGACTACGTCGCCTCCACCGAGCGCCTGGCCCGCCACGCGGACTACCTGGTCGTCAACGTCTCCTCGCCGAACACGCCGGGCCTGCGCAACCTCCAGGCCACCGAGTCGCTGCGCCCGCTCCTGACGGCCGTGCGGGAGGCCGCGGACCGCACCGTGACCGACCGCCGGGTCCCGCTCCTGGTGAAGATCGCGCCCGACCTCGCGGACGAGGACGTGGACGCCGTCGCCGACCTGGCGCTGGAGCTGGGCCTGGACGGCATCATCGCGACCAACACCACCATCGCGCGCGAGGGGCTGGGCCTGAAGTCCGCCCCCGAGCTGGTGAAGGAGACCGGAGGCCTGTCCGGCGCCCCCGTCAAGGAGCGCTCCCTGGAGGTCCTGCGCCGCCTGTACGCCCGTGTGGGCGACCGTCTGGTGCTGGTGGGCGTCGGGGGCATCGAGAACGCCGAGGACGCCTGGCAGCGCATCCTGGCCGGCGCGACCCTGATCCAGGGGTACAGCGCGTTCATCTACGAGGGCCCGTTCTACGCCCGCGCCATCCACAAGGGCCTGGCCGCGCGCCTGGCCAACAGCCCGTACGCGACCCTCGCCGAGGCCGTCGGCGCCGAAACCCGAAAGGCCGCCCAGTGACCGAGACGCCCGAGACCGGGACCCCCGTGACCCCCTTCGGCACCCGCCTGCGCGCGGCGATGGACGCGCGCGGCCCGCTGTGCGTGGGCATCGACCCGCACGCCGCCCTGCTCTCGTCCTGGGGCCTGGGCGACGACATCGCGGGCCTGGAGAAGTTCTCCCGCACCGTCGTCGAGGCGCTGGCCGACTCGGTGGCCGTCTTCAAGCCGCAGGCCGCCTTCTTCGAGCGCTTCGGCTCCAAGGGCATCGCGGTGCTGGAGCGGACCGTGGCCGACGCACGCGCCGCGGGCACCCTGGTCGTGATGGACGCCAAGCGCGGCGACATCGGCTCGACCATGGCCGCGTACGCCCAGACCTTCCTGGAGCCGTCGTCCCCGCTGTTCTCCGACGCCCTCACGGTCTCGCCGTACCTGGGCTACGGCTCGCTGGAGCCGGCCGTGGAGCTCGCGCGCCGCTCGGGCACCGGTCTCTTCGTCCTCGCGCTCACCTCGAACCCGGAGGGAGCGGAGGTCCAGCGCGCGGTGCGCGAGGACGGCCGCACCATCGGCGCGACGATGCTGGGGCACCTCGCGGCGGAGAACGCGGGCGCGTCCCCGATGGGCTCCTTCGGCGCGGTGGTCGGCGCCACGCTGGGCGACCTGTCCTCCTTCGACCTGGACATCAACGGCCCGCTGCTGGCCCCCGGCATCGGTGCGCAGGGCGCGACGGCGGCCGACCTCCCGGCGGTCTTCGGCGCGGCCGTGCGCAACGTGGTCCCCAACGTGTCGCGCGGCGTGCTGAAGCACGGGCCGGACGCCTCGGCCCTGCGCGGCTCGGCCACCCGGTTCGCGGACGAAATCCGCGCGGCGGTCTCGGTCTGAGCCCGTTCGGGAGTCCCGCGGGCCGGGCCGGCCGCGCCGCACGTCGTACGGTCTGACGAAAATCGAACGTCTTTCACCGGACAAAACCGGGGTGTTTTGTCCGTGATGTACGGTTCGGTGGAGGCTGACCAGGACTTTTCGTTCGTTCTCGCTGACTGGAGCGGTCCATGCCGCTAGTCTCCGACCAGAGTGAACGAGCAGCGAACGAGTTCCACCGCTGTTCGGGCATTCGCCTGGTGTGGCGCCCTAGGGTTCCCCACCGGTCCGTATCCGACAGTTCGACATCCGAGGTGACGTAGGCGTGGCTCTTCCGCCCCTTACCCCTGAACAGCGCGCAGCCGCGCTCGAAAAGGCCGCCGCGGCTCGCCGGGAGCGGGCCGAGGTGAAGAATCGACTCAAGCACTCCGGCGCCTCGCTCCAAGAGGTCATCAAGACGGGCCAGGAGAACGACGTCATCGGCAAGATGAAGGTCTCCGCCCTGCTGGAGTCCCTGCCGGGCGTGGGCAAGGTCCGCGCCAAGCAGATCATGGAGCGCCTCGGCATCTCCGAGTCCCGACGTGTTCGAGGTCTCGGCTCCAACCAGATCGCGTCTCTGGAGCGTGAGTTCGGCACTCCTGCCGGCTGACGCGTTGCCTGAAGTTCTTCCGGCGTTCTCAGGCAGTCCCGAGAACCTGGATAATCGCTCTATGGCAGCAGAGGTTCGTCCGCGGCTGACCGTGCTCTCCGGCCCCTCGGGGGTCGGCAAGAGCACGGTCGTCGCGCATATGCGCAAGGTCCACCCCGAGGTATGGCTCTCGGTGTCGGCCACCACCCGCAAGCCGCGGCCCGGTGAGCGACACGGAGTCCACTACTTCTTCGTCAACGACGACGAGTTCGACAAGCTGATCGCCAACGGCGAGCTGCTGGAGTGGGCCGAGTTCGCGGGCAACCGCTACGGCACACCGCGCGGCGCGGTGGCGGAACGACTGGAGAACGGCGAGCCCGTCCTCCTGGAGATCGACCTCCAGGGCGCGCGACTCGTCCGCGAGTCCATGCCCGAGGCACAGCTCGTCTTCCTGGCGCCGCCGAGCTGGGACGAGCTGGTCCGCCGGCTCACCGGCCGCGGCACCGAGTCGACCGAGGTCATCCAGCGCAGGCTGGAGTCCGCCAAGGTCGAGCTCGCTGCCGAATCAGAGTTCGACACCACCCTGGTCAACACCTCCGTCGAGGACGTGGCGCGCGAGCTGCTAGCCTTGATGGAAGTTGTTTGATCGTTGATCGATGTTCAGTCGATCGGTGTTCGTCAACGTTTCGATCTTTCAACCCATCTTCGGAAGGTAGAGCGTGTCCTCTTCCATCACTGCGCCCGAGGGCATCATCAACCCGCCGATCGACGAGCTGCTCGAGGCCACGGACTCGAAGTACAGCCTCGTGATCTACGCGGCCAAGCGCGCGCGTCAGATCAACGCGTACTACTCGCAGCTCGGTGAGGGCCTGCTCGAGTACGTCGGCCCGCTGGTGGACACCCACGTCCACGAGAAGCCGCTTTCGATCGCGCTGCGCGAGATCAACGCGGGTCTGCTGACCTCCGAGGCCATCGAGGCCCCGGCCCAGTAAGGCACAGAGAATTCCTTTCACCACAGGCCCGGCAGAACATCTGCCGGGCCTGTGGTGTGTCATAGACACGTACGACGATCAGTGAGAGAGGGCGTGTGCGGTGGACAAGCCGAAGGTCGTGCTCGGAGTCAGCGGCGGCATCGCCGCCTACAAGGCCTGCGAGCTGCTGCGCCGGCTGACCGAGTCCGGGCACGAGGTGCGGGTCGTCCCCACGGCGGCGTCCCTGAACTTCGTGGGCGAGGCCACCTGGGCCGCGCTCTCCGGGAACCCGGCGGGCACCGAGGTCTGGGAGACCGTCCACGAGGTCCCGCACGTCCGCATCGGCCAGGCCGCCGACCTCGTCGTCGTCGCCCCCGCCACCGCCGACATGCTCGCCAAGGCCGCCCACGGCCTCGCCGACGACCTCCTCACCAACACGCTGCTCACCGCACGCTGCCCCGTGGTGTTCGCCCCCGCCATGCACACCGAGATGTGGGAGCACCCCGCCACCCAGGAGAACGTGGCCACGCTGCGCCGCCGCGGCGCCGTCGTCATCGAGCCCGCCGTCGGCCGGCTCACCGGCAAGGACACCGGCAAGGGGCGGCTGCCCGACCCCGAGGAGATCTACGAGGTGTGCCGCACCGTCCTGGCCCGCGGGGTGGCCGAGCCCGACCTCGCCGGCCGGCACGTGGTGATCAGCGCGGGCGGCACCCGCGAGCCGCTCGACCCGGTCCGCTTCCTCGGCAACCGCTCCTCCGGCAAGCAGGGCTACGCACTGGCCCGCACCGCCGTCTCCCGCGGGGCCCGCGTCACCCTGGTCGCGGCCAACACCTCGCTGGCCGACCCGGCCGGGGCGGACGTCGTGCGCGTCGGGACGGCCGTCCAGCTGCGCGAGGCCGTCCTCGAGGCGGCGGCCGACGCCGACGCCGTCGTGATGGCCGCGGCCGTCGCCGACTTCCGGCCGGCCGAGTACGCCGGCGGCAAGATCAAGAAGAAGGACGGGCAGGAACCCGCCCCGGTGGCCCTCGTCCGCAACCCCGACGTGCTCGCCGAGATCTCGGCGGACCGGGCCCGGGAGGGCCAGATCGTGGTCGGTTTCGCCGCGGAAACCGACGACGTGCTCGCGAACGGCCGGGCCAAACTGCTCCGCAAGGGGTGTGATCTTCTCGTCGTGAACGAGGTCGGCGAAAGCAAGACCTTCGGTTCCGAGGAGAACGAGGCCGTCATCCTGGCCTCCGACGGGGCCGAGACTCCGGTTCCCTATGGACCGAAGGAGGCGCTGGCCGAGGTGATTTGGGATCAGGTCACCTCGCGACTCGCTCCCCGACGCGCCTGAGCGACGACCCTTCTCGAAGACCATTCCATGAGCCAGAATGGAGTGCCGCAGGTCACGTGCCTCCCACAAGGCGAGACAGGTGGTCCGGCAAACGGTGGCGACCGATAAACTGCATTCGGAACAAGACCGGGCGCAGCTCCCGGTCCGGTTCCGCCAAATGATCAGCCAGCAGCCGCTGCAACCCCAGGGAGCGTTGTGTCCCGTCGCCTGTTCACCTCGGAGTCCGTCACCGAGGGTCACCCCGACAAGATCGCTGACCAGATCAGCGACACGATCCTCGACGCACTTCTCACCGAGGACCCGACCTCGCGTGTGGCCGTGGAGACCCTCATCACCACCGGTCTCGTCCACATCGCCGGTGAGGTGACGACGAAGGCGTACGCGCCGATCGCGCAGCTCGTCCGCGACAAGATCCTCGAGATCGGGTACGACTCCTCGAAGAAGGGCTTCGACGGCGCCTCCTGCGGCGTGTCGGTGTCCATCGGCGCGCAGTCCCCGGACATCGCGCAGGGCGTCGACACCGCCTACGAGAAGCGCGTCGAGGGCGATGAGGACGAGCTCGACAAGCAGGGCGCGGGCGACCAGGGCCTGATGTTCGGCTACGCGTGCGACGAGACCCCCGAGCTCATGCCGCTCCCGATCCACATCGCGCACCGGCTCTCCCGCCGCCTGTCCGAGGTGCGCAAGAACGGGACCATCCCGTACCTGCGCCCCGACGGCAAGACCCAGGTCACCATCGAGTACGACGGCGACAAGGCCGTCCGCCTCGACACCGTCGTCGTGTCCTCGCAGCACGCCTCGGACATCGACCTGGACTCGCTGCTCGCCCCCGACATCCGCGAGTTCGTCGTCGAGCACGTGCTCAAGCAGCTCGTCGAGGACGGCATCAAGCTCGACACCGACGGCTACCGCCTGCTGGTCAACCCGACCGGCCGCTTCGAGATCGGCGGCCCGATGGGCGACGCCGGCCTGACCGGCCGCAAGATCATCATCGACACGTACGGCGGCATGGCCCGCCACGGCGGCGGCGCCTTCTCGGGCAAGGACCCGTCCAAGGTCGACCGCTCCGCCGCGTACGCGATGCGCTGGGTCGCCAAGAACGTGGTCGCCGCCGGCCTCGCCTCGCGCTGCGAGGTCCAGGTCGCGTACGCCATCGGCAAGGCCGAGCCCGTCGGCCTCTTCGTCGAGACCTTCGGCACCGCCAAGGTCGAGGTCCAGAAGATCGAGGACGCGATCGGCCAGGTCTTCGACCTCCGCCCGGCCGCGATCATCCGCGACCTCGACCTGCTGCGCCCGATCTACGCCCAGACCGCCGCGTACGGCCACTTCGGCCGCGAGCTGCCGGACTTCACCTGGGAGCGCACCGACCGCGTCGACGCGCTGCGCGCCGCCGCAGGCCTGTAAGACCCCCGCGTACCGCGCGTACGCAGCCGTACGGCCCCGGACCTCCTGGTCCGGGGCCGTCTGCGCGGGTGCCGCCCGCGTGCCCGGGCCGGCTCCCGCTGTCGGTGCCGTTTGGTATGAATGCAGCTGTGAGCAGCGAGAACGAATCCGAGGCGCCGGGTGCCGCCGGCGCCCGGCCGGAGCAGCTCGCGCTGATGCGGGAGATGGTCGCCGAGGCGAAGGCCAACGCGCCCAAGGCGAAGCCACGCACCTGGCGCGGAGCCGCCCTCGCGCCGGAGCTGCCCGTCGCCCGCGTGCTCGTCAACAAGGGCGTGCTCCACCTCGACCGCCTCTTCGACTACGCCGTCCCCGCCGAACTCTCCGAGACCGCACAGCCGGGCGTCCGTGTCCGCGTCCGGTTCGGAGCCGGCGGCCACCGCGTGCACGGCGGCCGCCGCGAGGGCGGCGGCCTCATCGACGGGTTCATCGTCGAACGCCGCGCCGAATCCGACTACGACGGCGCCCTCGCCGCCCTCGCCCACGTCGTGTCGCCCGAGGTCGTGCTCACCCCCGGCCTGCTGGCCCTGGCCCGGGCCGTCGCCGACCGGTACGCCGGCAGCCTGGCCGACGTCCTCCAGCTCGCCCTGCCCCCGCGCAACGCCCGCGCCGAGGCCAAGCCCTCCCCCGAACCACTGCCGCCGCCCGCCGCCCCCGACCCCGGCGGCTGGACGCGGTACGGCTCCGGCCCCGCCTTCCTGCGCGCCCTCGCCGACGGCGGCGCGCCCCGCGCCGTCTGGACCGCCCTCCCCGGCCCCGGCTGGGCCGACGAACTGGCCCGGGCCATGGCCGCCGCCCTCGCCTCCGGCCGCGGCGCCCTCGCCGTCCTGCCCGACGGGCGCACCGCGGCCCGCGTCGACGCCGCCCTGACCGCCCTGCTCGGCGAGGGACGGCACGCGCTGCTGACCGCCGGCTCCGGCCCCGAGAAGCGCTACCGCCAGTGGCTCGCCGTGCACCGCGGCTCGGTGCGGGCCGTCATCGGCACCCGCGCCGCGATGTTCGCGCCCGTACGGGACCTCGGGATCGTCGCCGTCTGGGACGACGGCGACTCCAGCCACGCCGACGACCACGCGCCGTTCCCGCACGTACGGGAAGTACTGGAACTGCGCGCCGTCGGCGACGGCTGCGCCTTCCTCGCCGGGAGCACGAGCTGCACCGTCGAGGTCGCCCAATTGGTCGAGACCGGCTGGGCCCGCCCGCTCGTCGCCGACCGGGAGACGGTACGGGCCTGCGCGCCCCGCATCCGGACCGTGGGCGACGAACTGCTCGCCCGCGACGAGGCGGCCCGCGCCGCCCGGCTGCCCAGCCTGGCCTGGGAGACCGTACGGGAAGGGCTGAAGTCCGGGCCCGTGCTCGTACAGGTGCCCCGGCGCGGCTACGCCCCCCGGCTGGCCTGCGAGCGGTGCCGCACCCCCGCCCGCTGCACCGTCTGCGCGGGCCCGCTGGAGGCCCCCGACGCCCGGGACCTGCACTGCGGCTGGTGCGGCCGGCAGGAGACCGCCTGGCACTGCGAGGAATGCGGGTCGTTCCGGCTGCGCGCCCAGGTGGTCGGCGCCCGGCGGACCGCCGAGGAGCTGGGGCGGGCCTTCCCGGCCGTGCCCGTCCGCACCTCCGGCCGCGACCACGTCCTGGACGAGGTGCCCGACCGGCCCGCGCTGGTGGTGTCCACCCCCGGCGCCGAGCCCGTCGCCGCGGGCGCCGGATACGCCGCGGCGCTGCTGCTGGACGGCTGGGCCATGCTGACCCGGCCCGACCTGCGCGCCGGGGAGGACGCACTGCGCCGCTGGATCGCGGCCGCCTCGCTGGTCCGGGGGGAGGGGCAGGTCGTCGTGGTCGCCGAGCCGACGCTGCGGCCGGTCCAGGCCCTCGTCCGGTGGGACCCGGTCGGCCACGCGGTACGGGAGCTCGCGGAGCGGGCCCAGCTCGGCTTCCCGCCGGTGTCCCGGATGGCGGCCGTGGCCGGGCGGGGCGAGGCGGTGGAGGCCTTCCTGGCCGGCGCCGGGCTGCCGCCGGACGCGGAGGTGCTCGGGCCGGTCCCGGTGCCCGGGCGGGGGGGGGGGGCGGGCCCCGGGGGGGGGGGCCCGGGGCG
>NZ_JBHYVA010000103.1:0-17389 GCF_042750055.1 Streptomyces sp. NPDC059456 | reverse complement strand
GTCCGGCCCCCCCGGCGGGCCGGACGGCCTCCGGCCCCACTCCCGGGTTCTCGGCCCAGCCCGGCTCCCGGGCATCGGGTCCATTCCGAACGCGGCCCGGATCCCGGGTCGGCGGGTCCGGTCCGCGGCCTCCGGCGCGGGGCGCGGCCCGACCAGGTCCGGACCCGGCTCTCGCCGCCCGCCGGCCGCGGGGCGTTCGCCCCGCTGCTCGGCAGCCGGATCGGACTCCGGGCCGGTTCCCGGCCTGCGGCCTGCGACCCGGTTCCCGGCCCTGCGGCCTGCGGCCTGCGACCCGCGACCCGGTCCGCGGTGTGCCGCAGGACTGGCCCAGCCCGGAGTCCGGGCCCGTTTCCTGCCGGCTCCGCGGCTCCCGGATCGGCCCGGGGGGCTCGGACCTCGGGTTTCCGGTCTGCGGCGCAGCCCCCGGGCTCGGACCGGAGTGCGGGTGCCCGGGCCGGCGTCCGGTTCGGTCCTCGCCGAGCCCGGTCCCCCGGGTTCGGTCCGGGTTCGTTCCGGATCGGGTCCCGGCCCGGTGGCAAAGCCCGGTGGTTACCCCATTCGGGTCTGGTCGTTGTACCCGTCGGGCCCCCCGGCTGTCACCGCAGCAGCGCCCGCCGCCTGGCACCCCACGACAGGGCCGGCCCCTGCCGCAGACCCGTTCCCGTGAGGACACCGCATGACAGCCCCGCCCGGCACCCCACCCCCGCTGCCCCTGCTCGCCGGCGGCCGCGGCGGCGCCACCGCCCTGCGCCCCCTGCTCGACACCGTCCTCGACGCCCTGCACAGCGGAGCCCGGGAGCGCGGCGGGCCGATCCCGGCCGGCGGCCCCGACGCCCTCGCGGCCCGCGTCGCCGCCGCACTGGGCGACGTACTCCCCGCCCACGGCACCGGCGACCACGAGGCGCTGCGGACCCTCGTGCACACGCTCGCCGCCGGCGCCGCCGACCCGGCCGACCCCCTGTGCGCCGCCCACCTCCACGGCCCGCCCCTCGCCGTCGCGGCCGCCGCCGACCTCGCCGCCGCCGCCCTCAACCCCTCCCTCGACTCCTGGGACCAGGCCCCCGCCGCCTCCGCGATCGAAGCGCTCCTCACCCGCACCCTCGCCGCCGAGTTCTACGACACCCCCGCCCCCGACGCCCTCATCACCACCGGCGGCACCGAAGCCAACCAGCTAGCCCTCCTCCTCGCCCGCGAACGCCACGGCCCCGGCCTCACCGTCCTGCACGGAGCCAATGCCCACCACTCCGTGCCCCGCGCCGCCTGGCTCCTCGGACTGCCGCCCGCCCGAGCCCTGGCGACCCCCGCCGGCACCCACGACCCCGCCACCCTCGCCGAAGCCCTCGCCACCACCCCCGCACCCGTCCTCGTCACCGCCACCGCCGGCACCACCGACGCCGGCCTGATCGACCCCCTCGAACCCCTCGCCGACGTGTGCGAGCAGTACGGCGCCGAGCTCCACATCGACGCCGCCTACGGCGGCCTCCTCGCCCTCAGCCCCCGCCACCGCCCCCGCCTCAGCGGTCTCGGCCGCGCCCACTCGCTCACCGTCGACCTGCACAAACTCGGCTGGCAGCCCGTCGCCGCAGGCCTCCTCGCCGTCCCCGACACCGCCCTGCTGGCCCCCCTCGCCCACCAGGCCGACTACCTCAACGCCCCCGACGACACCGAAGCGGGCTTCCCCGACCTCCTCGGCCGCTCCCTGCGCACCACCCGGCGCCCCGACGCCCTCAAAATCGCCACCACCCTGCGTTCACTCGGCCGCGACGGCCTCGCCCGCCTCATCGACCGCACCTGCGACCTCGCCCACCACCTCGCCCGCCTCCTCGACGCCCACCCCCACTTCGAACTCCACGCCCCACCCACCATCAGCACCGTCCTCTTCCGCCCCGCCCACACCGACGACACCCACCTCGCCGCCCTGCGCCGCACCCTCCTCCTCGACGGTCACGCCGTACTCGGCCGCGCCACCGCCGACGGCCGCCTCTGGCTCAAAGCCACCCTGCTCAACCCCCACACCACCGCGCAGGACCTGGCCACCCTCGTCACCCTCCTGGAAGGCAGCACCCACCGATGACCGCCCAGCTCGATGCACCCCACGACCTCGTCGGAATCGGCATCGGCCCCTTCAACCTGTCCCTCGCCGCCCTCGCCCACGGCCTCCCCCACCAAGGAGCAGGCGAACTCGCCACCGCCTTCTACGACCAACGCCACGACTTCCGCTGGCACCCCGGGCTCCTCATCGACGGCACCACCCTCCAGGTCCCCTTCCTCGCCGACCTCGTCACCCTCGCCGACCCCACCAGCCCCTGGACCTTCCTCAACTACCTCAAGCACAAGGAACGTCTCTTCCCCTTCTACTTCGCCGAGCAGTTCCACACCCACCGCGCCGAATACGACGCCTACTGCCGCTGGGTCGCCGGCCGCCTCCCCGGACTCCACTTCGGCCACCAGGTCGACGCCGTCCGCTGGAACCCCGAACGCGACCTCTTCGAAGTCGACTACACCCAACTCGACACCGACGGCGAAGCCGAGGCCCTCGGCCGCACCCACACCCGCAACCTCGCCCTCGGCATCGGCACCGCCCCCTACGTCCCCGAACCCCTGCGGCCCCTCGCCGACGCCCCCACCGTCCCCGTCGTCCACTCCGCCGACTACCTCGACAACCGCCGGCGCATCCTCGGCGCCGACCACGTCACCGTCATCGGATCGGGCCAATCCGGAGCCGAGGTCTTCCTCGACCTCCTCCGCACCCGCCCCGTCGGCCGCGAACGCCTCGCCTGGCTCGCCCGCACCCCCTCCTTCGCCCCCATGGAGTACTCCAAGCTCGGCCTCGAACACTTCACCCCCGACTACACCCGCTACTTCCACGCCCTCCCCGAACCCGTACGCGACCAGCTCGTCCCCGCCCAATGGCAACTCCACAAGGGCATCGACGCCGCCACCATCACCGCCATCCACGACGAGCTGTACCGCCGCACCCTCCACGGAGGCTGGCCCGACGTCGTCCTCACCCCCGGAGTCAGCGTCCGCACCGCCGGCCGCGTCGCCACCACCAAGGTCGAACTCCACCTCGAACACATCCAGCAAGGCACCCGCTCCCGCCTCACCACCGACGCCGTCGTCCTCGCCACCGGCTACCGGGAACGCCCCCTCACCGGCCTCCTCGCAGGCCTCGACCCCTACCTGCGCAAGGACTCCGCCGGCCGCCCCCGCATCGACGAGAACCACCGCATGATCTGCGACCCCTCCGTCACCGGCAGCGTCTTCGTCCAGAACGGCGAACGCCACACCCACGGCGTCGGCGCCCCCGACCTCGGCCTCGCCGCCTGGCGCAGCGCCGCCATCCTCAACACCCTCACCGGCAAAGAGCCGTACCCCCAGCCCACCCGCACCGCCTTCACCACCTTCGGCCTCGAACAACGCGAACACAGCCGCCCCGCCCCCACCGTCGAACTCCGCCCCCTCGTCGACCACCCCTGAGGCCCCCCGATCGACCCCGTGCCCCACGCCAGGCCCCCGAACGCAAGCAGCCGGGCCCTGCCACAGCAGGACCCGGCCACCCGAACCGGACCGAACGGACCGAAACCGAACGGACCGACTAGAACACCGGAACCCCGGCCCGCGTCAGCCGCCAGTCCACCGAAGCGAACTGCGCCGGATCGATCGTCCCCTTCGCCTTCACCCACTGGATGATCGTGTTGCGGATCTCCTCCGAGTTCGCCCACACCTGCTTCGCCTGCGGCACGTGCGGGAAGTTCCCGCCACCCGACGCCCGGTAGTTGTTCACCGCCAGCACGAACCGCGCCGCCGGGTCCACCGGCTGCCCGCCGAACGACAGGTTCACGATCCGCGAACCCGCCGGCTGCGCGATGTCGATGTCGTACGCCAGCCCGTACACCGCGTCGTAGTTGTAATCCGGCGTCGCCTCCGAATTCGTGATCTTCGCCGGGTCCACCACCTCACCCGGAGCCGTCCGCACGTAATACCGCGCCGAGAACTCCAGGTAGTCCTTCAGCTGCGCACCCGTCAGCACCCGTGCCTCGAGGGTGTTCTCGAACGGGTACAGACCCGCCGCATCCTTGATCGTCACCTGACCCGCCGGAATCGCCGCCGTCCGCGAGAAGCACGAGGCCTGCGACAGCACCGGCAGCGCCGCGTACTCCCCGCCCGCCAGCGCCGCCTTCACCGTCTCCACCTGCACGTGGCTGATCAGATCGATGATCGCGACGTCCTTGACCGGCCCCTCCGCCGACGACATCGCCTGCGTCGACGTACCGATCACCTGGTTGACGTACGCCACGACCTTCTTGTGCTCGTCCGACAACAGCCGCACGATCTTCGGGTCCTCGGCCACCGTGTTCGAGTTCAGCACCTTCGCCGACACCTTCGCCACCGACCAGCAGCCCTTCGACCACGACAGCTCGAAGTCGAACAGCGTCAGCCGCTGACCCCACTTCAGCGGCTCCGACAGCACCACGTCCTTGCCGGTCGCCCTGTTCTTCACCCGGTACTCCGGGATCTCCGTGTGCGCGTGCCCCACCAGGATCGCGTCGATCCCCGGCACCTGCTCCGCCACCAGGGCCGCCGCGTTCTCGATGTACGGCAGCTGGTCACCGTACGAAGACGTACCGCTCGAACCCGAATGCGCCGACACGATCACCACGTCCGCACCCATCGACCGCAGCTTCGGCACGTACTTCGCCGCCTGCTCCTCCAGACCCGGGAACGTCATCTTCCCCTGCACGTTCGCCTTGTCCCAGATCGCGATCCCCGGGTTCGTCAACCCCAGCACCGCCACCTTCACATCACGCCCGTGCGGCGTCCGCAACCGGTGCATGCTGTACGGGGCGAACGCCGGCCGCAACGTCTTCGCATCCAGCGCATTCGCCCCGAGCAGCGGAAAATCACACTGCTCCTCGAACTTGCGCAGCACCGGGATCCCGTAATTGAACTCGTGGTTCCCGAGCGCCGCCGCGTCGTACCCGATCGCGTTCATCGCCTGCGCCATCGGATGCACCGGACCACGCCGCGCGGTGATCGGATCCACCTTCGCGTAGTAGTACGACAGCTGCGTCCCCTGGATCGTGTCACCCGCATCGATCATCAGGGTGTTGCAGCGCCCCTTCTCCGCCCGCACCTGGTTCACCAGCGTCGAGATCTTCGCCAGACCGACATCGTTGTGGGCCTTGTCGTCGAACTCCTTGTCCGTGAAGTAGTCCCAGTTGAAGACGTTCCCGTGCAGATCGGTCGTACCCATCACCGTGAACGAGTACGTCCGCGACTTCGCCGAAGCCTCCCCGGCAACCCCCGAAGCCTCCCCGGCCGCCGCAGCCGGAGAGCTCGTGGCCCCCGCCAGCGCGACAGCGGCACCCGTGGCCGCCGAAGTACCCAGAAACGTCCTACGGTCGAACGCCATGCCATCTCCCCTTGTGAGGCGTGAACAACGCGCGCTAACAACGCGCGTAGATTCTGACCGATCGGTAACAACCCGCAACACCCCCAGCAGGTTTCGATCCGATGACCACCGACCCGCCCACACCGCAGTGCGACAGTGGAAACCATGACCCAAGACCCCGCACACCAGCCCTACGGCACCCCCGAAGTGCCCCGCGTGGCCGTCCGCGGCGAAGCCCGCCTCGAAGTCGACCCCGAAATCGCCCGCATCGGCATCACCGTCACCGCCCGCGGCACCGACCGCCGCACCGCACTCGAAGACCTCACCCGCCGCAACAACACCGTCCTCGACCTCGTCAAGAGCTACGGCGACGCCATCGAGAAACTCGAAACCGGCGCCTTCTCCATCAACCCCGAACTCACCCGCCACGGCCGCGCCGAACGCATCCGCGCCTACCACGGCAGCGTCCGCATCACCGCCGAACTCGGCGACTTCACCGCCCTCGGCGAACTCACCACCCGCCTCGCCGACCTCGAACTCACCAGCGTCGACGGCCCCTGGTGGGCCCTGCGCCCCACCTCACCCGCACACGGCGAAGCCCGCCGCCAAGCCGTACTCGAAGCCGTCCAGCGCGCCCGCGAATACGCCACCGCCCTCGGCGCCGACCTCGCCGCCCTCGTCGAACTCGCCGACCTCGGCGTCGAGAACGCCCTCCCCTTCCAGGCCGCCGCCCCCGGCGCCGGCATGCGCACCATGGCCTTCAGCACCACCGACGAGACCACAGCCCCGCCCCTCGATCTCGAACCCCAACGCCAGACCGTGCACGCCCAGGTGAACGCCCGCTTCACCATGACCCCGCCCCAGCTGTGAACGCCACCCGGCAGGGCCCGTGGACCCTGGAACCGCTGCGCGCCGAACACGCCCCCGCCCTCCTCGCCTTCGAACGCGAGAACCGGGCCTGGTTCGCCCGCACCGTCCCCGACCGCGGCGACGCCTACTTCACCGAATTCACCGCCCGCCACCAGGCCCTCCTCGACGAACAGGACACCGGCCTCTCCCGGTTCCACCTCGTCATCACCCACGACGCAGCCGTCGCCGGCCGCGTCAACCTCGTCGACATCGAAGACGGCAGCGCCGAACTCGGCTACCGCATCGGCGAACACGCAGCCGGCCGCGGCCTCGCCACCGCCGCCGTCACCGAAATCTGCCGACTCGCCGCCGAGACGTACGGCCTCACCCGCCTCACCGCCGTCACCACCCTCGACAACGCGGCCTCCCGGACCGTGCTGACGCGCAACGGATTCGTCCAGGTCGGCACCCCCACCGTCGACGGCCGCCCCGGCATCCGCTACGAGCGCACCCTCACCCCCACGAGCTGACCGAAATCGCGCACGAGAACGTGTCCGGGGGTGCTCATCAGAGCACCCCCATGCACATTCAACAATTGTCAACAACCTTTTGCCCAAAGGTTGTTGAGTGGACACCCGGAACCAATTTCCTACTGCCTGGTAGGGGCATACCCTCGCCCCATGCGACGAGCAAAAATCGTATGTACCCTGGGCCCCGCCACCGACTCATACGACCAGATCAAAGCCCTGGTCGAAGCCGGAATGGACATCGCCCGCCTCAACCTCAGCCACGGCACCTACGCCGAACACGAAGACCGCCAGCAGCGCGTACGCAAAGCCGCCGACGAAACCGGCCGCAGCGTCGGCATCCTCGCAGACCTTCAAGGCCCGAAGATCCGCCTCGGCCGATTCGCCGAAGGCCCCGTACTCCTTGAACGCGGCGACGAATTCACCATCACCGTCGAAGACGTCCAAGGCGACCGCCACACCTGCGGAACCACCTACAAGGGCCTCGCCACCGACGTCACCACCGGCGAACGCATCCTCGTCGACGACGGCCGCGTCACCCTCGAAGTCACCGCCGTCGAAGGACCCCGCGTCCACACCCGCGTCATCGAAGGCGGCATGGTCTCCGACCACAAGGGCCTCAACCTCCCCGGCGTGGCCGTCTCCGTCCCCGCCCTCTCCGACAAGGACATCGAAGACCTCCGCTGGGCCCTGCGCACCGGCGCCGACGTCATCGCCCTCTCCTTCGTCCGCAGCGGCAGCGACATCGAGGACGTCCACCGCATCATGGACGAAGAGGGCCGCCGCCTCCCCGTCATCGCCAAGATCGAAAAGCCCCAGGCCGTCGAAAACATCGACGACATCGTCGCCGCTTTCGACGGCATCATGGTCGCCCGCGGCGACCTCGGCGTCGAAATGCCCCTCGAACAAGTCCCCATCGTCCAAAAGCGCGCCGTCAAACTCGCCAAGCGCAACGCCAAACCCGTCATCGTCGCCACCCAGATGCTCGACTCGATGATCGACAACTCCCGGCCCACCCGCGCCGAAGCCTCCGACGTCGCCAACGCCGTCATCGACGGCACCGACGCCGTCATGCTCAGCGGCGAAACCAGCGTCGGCAAATACCCCGTCGAAACCGTCAAGACGATGTCCCGCATCGTCGAGGCCGCCGAAGAGGACATCCTCGCCAAGGGCCTCCCGCCCCTCACCGAACGCAGCAAGCCCCGCACCCAAGGCGGAGCCGTCGCCCGCGCAGCCGCCGAAATGGGCGACTTCCTCGGCGCCAAATTCCTCGTCGCCTTCACCCAGAGCGGAGACACCGTCCGCCGCCTCTCCCGCTACCGCTCGCCCATCCCCCTCCTCGCCTTCACCCCCGACCCCGCCACCCGCTCCCAGCTCAACCTCACCTGGGGCGTCGAAACCTTCCTCGGCCCCCACGTCGACTCCACCGACGCGATGGTCGCCCAGGTCGAAGAGGAACTCCTGCGCATCGGCCGCTGCGTACCCGGCGACGTCGTCGTCATCACCGCCGGCTCGCCCCCCGGAGTCACCGGATCCACCAACCTGGTCCGCGTCCACCACATCGGCGACCCCGTACGCTGACCCGCCCGCACACCCACCGCGTCGGGCCCCTCCCGCCCGACGCGGCCGCTCTGGAATCACGCCGCCATGAACCACACCCGCCGGACGACCGGTTCCGGCTCACCCCTCGAAACCCGCAGCGGGGCCCTCGGCCGAGTCGGCTAGTACTTCGGCCCGACGTGGGCGTCCATGAGGGCCACGGAGCCCTTTCGGGCTACGGAGACGTTGCGGGCATTGGCCTGCCTCCACTCCACGCCGAGGCGGTCCAGCGTGCCGGTCAGGAGACCGATGATGTCGGCCGATTTGTTCGTGAAGAAGTACCGCGGGTACTCGTACCGCTTGCCGTTGCGCACGGTCCAGTTGGTGATCCGGCACCCGTCGGAGTGGATCAGCCCCCGGACGAACTCCCATGGGTGGGCGTCGACGATCTCCCGCTGCCATCCTTCGAGGGCGATCCGCCGCTCGTGTTTCCGGCCGGACCCGTGCTGGGGGAACAGGCAGGTCCAGTGCCGTCCGTAGCTGGTGACGGCGACGCAGCCCTGGCGCTGCAGCACGTAGGCCTTGTGGTCGGGTCGCACGGCGGTGATCGCTGCGCGGCACAGCTCGATCAGCCCCGGCCACGCGTCGGCGCAGGCGATCCGCAGCTGGTGCCCGCCGCGGGGGTGCGGGCTGATGCAGCCGTCGCCGAGGTAGAGGCCCAGCAAGTACGCGTACGAGGCCTGGTCGGCCGGCGGTGCACAGGGTTCGGCCTGCGGGAGCAGGCGGGGGAGGGGTTCCAGCCGGGACCGCCATCCCCGGATGGCGGAGCGGGATATCCCCGTTTCCTTGCTGACCGCGTTCATGCTGCGCCCGTCGGCGAGCAGATCCAGTGCGTGCCTGCGCGTGGCCACGTCGTACATGTGGTCGACGCTGCACGTGCGCAATTCGCTCACGTGGCGTATTCCGGTGAGCTTCGCCGAAACGAGCGAAGGTCACGCGAATATCGCGTGACCTTGGAAAAGAAGGAAAGTGCCCCGGGTCGGACTCGAACCGACACTGAATGGGTTTTGAATCCATCGCCTGCTGCCAATTGGGCTACCGGGGCCCAACGAATCAAAGGTTACCCCCGACCCGCTGCGAGTCCACCTTACCGCAGCTAGGTAGGCTCGGGGGAGCTTGTTATGCCCCGCACCGAGGAGCCATCGTGACCGCCGAGCACGAGTCGACGCCCACGCCCGACGCCGACCAGCCGCACGTTCCGCCGCTGACGACCCGCGTCGTCATCGCCGAGGACGAGGCGCTCATCCGTCTCGACCTCAAGGAGATGCTCGAAGAGGAGGGCTACTCCGTGGTCGGCGAGGCCGGCGATGGGCAGACCGCCGTCGAGCTGGCCCGAGAGCACCGCCCCGACCTGGTGATCCTCGACGTGAAGATGCCGGTCCTGGACGGGATCTCCGCGGCCGAGAAGATCGCGGAGGAGTCCATCGCGCCGGTCCTGATGCTGACGGCGTTCTCGCAGCGCGACCTCGTCGAGCGGGCGCGGGACGCCGGCGCCATGGCGTACCTGGTGAAGCCGTTCAGCAAGAGCGACGTCGTGCCGGCGATCGAGATGGCCGTGTCGCGGTTCGCGGAGCTGAAGGCGCTGGAGAAGGAGGTCGCGGACCTCTCCCAGCGGCTGGAGACGCGCAAGCTCGTGGACCGCGCCAAGAGCATCCTGCAGACGCAGTACGGGCTGACCGAGCCGGCCGCGTTCCGGTGGATCCAGAAGACCTCCATGGACCGCCGCATGTCCATGCAGCAGGTTGCCGAGGCGGTCATCGAGGACGCCGAGGAGAAGAAGAACGCCGCGAAGTAGCGGGTGCGCGTACGCGTGAGGCCCCCCCCCGGAATCCGGTGGCGGGCCTCACGTCCGTGCGGGTGGTGCGGGATCAGTCCTCGCCGAGGTAGGCCTTGCGGACGTCCTCGTTGTGGAGGAGTTCCTGGCCGGTGCCGGAGAGCACGATCTTGCCGATCTCCATCACGTGGGCCTGGTCGGCCAGCGAGAGGGCGGCCTGGGCGTTCTGCTCGACGAGCAGGATGGTGGTGCCCGTGGCCTTGAGCTCGGCGATGGTCGCCATGATCTTCTGCATCATCAGCGGGGAGAGGCCCATGGAGGGCTCGTCCAGCATGAGGAGCTTGGGCTGGGACATCAGGGCCCGGCCCATGGCGAGCATCTGCTGCTCACCGCCCGAGAGGGTGCCGGCGGCCTGCTTGCGGCGTTCGCCCAGGATGGGGAACATCTCGTAGGCGCGCTCGATGTCCTTCTCGATGCCTTCCTTGTCACTGCGGAGGAAGGCGCCGAGCTGGAGGTTCTCGGCGATCGTCAGCCGGGGGAAGATGTGGCGTCCCTCGGGGGAGTGGGCGAGGCCCAGGGAGACGATCTTGTGGGCGGGGACCTGTGCGAGCGGCTTGCCGTCGAAGGTGATGGTGCCGCCGGCGGGCTTGAGCAGGCCGGAGAGGGTGCGCAGGGTGGTCGTCTTGCCGGCGCCGTTGGTGCCGACGAGGCAGACGATTTCGCCCTGGTTGACCTTGAAGGAGATGCCCTTGACGGCTTCGATCTTGCCGTAGGCGACCTTGAGGTCGTTGACCTCGAGCAGTGCGGTCACTTGGGGTCTCCGTCCGTGCTGGTGGTGCTGGTGGTGCCGGTGGCGCTGTCCGCGTCGGTCTCGGCCGCGGGCGCGGGCTCGGCCGGTGCGTCGGCGTCGGTCGCTGCTTCGGCCTCGGCTTCCGCCGGTGCGTCGGCGGCAGCCTCGGTGTCGGCTTCAGCCTCAGCCTCAGCCTCAGCCTCAGCTTCAGCCTCGGCCGCGGCCTCTGCCGGTGCGTCAGCCTCAGCCGGTGCCTCAGCCTCAGCCGGTGCCTCAGCCTCGGCCGGTGCCTCGGCCTCCGCCGGTGCCTCGGTCTCGGTCCGCTCTTCCGCGGCCTCGACCGCGGCGGCTTCCGCCGCGCCCGGGTCGCCTTCGAAGGGCTCGCCGAGGTAGGCGGCGATGACGCGCTCGTCGCCCTGGACTTCGGCCGCGGTGCCCTCGATGAGCTTCTCGCCCTGGACGAGACAGGCGACGCGGTCGCAGAGGTTGAAGATGAAGCGCATGTCGTGCTCGATGACGAGGACGGCGATGCCCATGTCGCGGATGGCGAAGATGAGTTCTTCGGCAGCGCGGGTTTCCTGCGGGTTCATGCCGGCGGTGGGCTCGTCGAGGAGCAGGAGGCCGGGGTCGCTGGCGAGGGCGCGGGCGATTTCGAGCTTGCGCTGCTCGCCGTAGGGGAGGTTCTTGGCGAGGTGCTGTGCCTTGTGCTCCAGGCCGATGAACTCCAGGAGTTCCATGGCGCGGGCTTCGCTGGCGGCTTCGGCCTTCTTGAAGCCGGGGCCGCGCAGGAGCGCCGACCAGAGGCCTTCCTTGGTCCGGGTGTGGCGTCCCACGAGGACGTTCTCCAGGACGGTCATGTTGGAGAAGAGCCGGATGTTCTGGAAGGTGCGGGCGATGCCTGCCTTGGTGACGAGGTGGGGCTTGGGCGGCAGGACGGTGCCCTTGTAGCTGACGGTTCCCTCGGTGGGGATGTACAGCCCGGTGAGGCAGTTGAAGAAGGTGGTCTTGCCGGCGCCGTTGGGGCCGATGAGGCCGACGATCTCGCCTGCGTTGACCTTGAGGTCGACGGAGCGGACGGCGGTGAGGCCGCCGAAGCGCATGGTGACGCCGCTGGCTTCGAGGACGGTCTCGCCGGCCGGGGTGGCGGCGGGGGCGGGGGTGGTGTCGGTGGTGGTCGTCATGGTGTTCACGCACCAGCCTTGGCGGTGGCCAGGTCCGCGGGGGCCTGGTCAGCGGTGTCGTCGTGGTACTCCAGCTGCGCGCGCTTGTTGGCGATGAGGCCTTCGGGGCGGAAGCGCATCAGGATGATGAGGGCGATGCCGAAGCCGAGGAGCTGGTAGTCCTGGAGGAAGGACAGCTTGGCCGGGATCAGGAAGAGGAGTGCGGCGCCGAGGATGGGGCCGCGGATGGTTCCCATGCCGCCGAGGATGACGGCGGCGAGGAGGAACGCGGAGTTCGGGGGCACGGGGCCGGCGAACTGGTACATCTCGGGGACCACGGTGTGCTGGACGTGGGCCTGGACGGTGCCGGCGAGGCCGGCGAGGGTGGCGCCGAGGGCGAAGGCGATCAGCTTGACGCGGAAGCCGTTGATGCCCATGGCGGTGGCGGCGGTCTCGTCCTCGCGGATGGCGACCCAGGCGCGGCCGATGCGGCTGCTGCCGGCGCGGCTGAAGACGACGACCACGACGACCATCGCGAGCAGCATCAGCATGTAGTAGTTGGCGTAGGCGCCGAGCGTGATGCCTGCGACGGTGTGGGACTCCCCGAAGTTCCATCCGAAGATTTCGAGGTCGGGGATGTTGGTGATGCCGTTGGGCCCGTTGGTGATCTTGGGGCCGGAGACGCCGTCGAGGTTGCCCATGGCGATGCGGAAGATTTCTCCGAAGCCGAGGGTGACGATGGCGAGGTAGTCGCCGCGCAGGCGCAGGGTCGGTGCGCCGATGACGACGCCGAAGACGAGCGAGGCGAGTGCGCCGGTGAGGACCGCGGCCCAGAAGGGGAAGTGCACGTGGAAGGCGGAGGACGCGCTTCCGGACACGAGGGCCGCGGTGTAGGCGCCGACGCCGAGGAAGGCGACGTAGCCGAGGTCGAGGAGGCCGGCGAGGCCGACGACGACGTTGAGGCCGAGGGCGACGGTCGCGAAGATCAGGATGTTGACCGCGATCAGCGTGTAGGTGTCGCCGCCCTGCTGGGTGAGGGGGAAGGCGATGGCTGCGACGAAGGCGGCGATGACCGTGATCTGGCGGTTGTTCGCGGTGATGTCGCTGAGGCGCTGGGTGAGGCCGGACTTCATGACCGCGAAGGAGGCGAACGAGACGAGGATCAGGTACGCGGTGAAGAGCTGCGGTTCCTTGTCGTCGGTGTCGATGCCGAAGGTGACGACGTAGAGGCCGATGGCGAACACGGCGACGATGATCAGGATCTCGGCCCAGGAGGACAGCTTCTTCGCCGGGGCGGCCTTGCGGGTGTCGTCGGGGAGCTTGTACGCGGCGAGGACCGGGATCAGGCTTCCGAGGACGGCCACGTAGGCGCCGGGCTCGAGGTGGACGAGCCCGCCGAGGACCCAGGCGATGGCGAGGACCGTGAAGAGGGTCGTCGCGAGGGTGCCGAGGGAGAGGATCCAGATCGCCTTGCGCGAGCCGGCGGGGGTGAGCCAGCCGAGGCCCTTGATGCCGAGGGCGGAGAGCGCGTGCAGGGCGGTGAGGACGGCGCCGACCAGGGTGAGGAGCTGGAGCTGGGCGGGGTTGCCGTTGATGGTGAGGTTGCCGGGGAACTCGGTGGTCCAGGTCCAGGCGAGGAAGGCGCTGACGACGGCGAGGAGGCTGCCGCCGACGATCGCGTAGAGCAGCGCGGTGCGGGAGGTGGCACCGGTGGCTTCGGCGTCGAGCGGGAGGGTGGCTTCGTTGGTCATGGTTGTCACGCCCTATCCGCGACGCGCTGGCCGAGGAGGCCTTGTGGCCGCACGAGGAGGACGACGATGAGGAGTACGAAGGCCCAGACGTTGGACCAGGCTCCGCCGCCGAGCTGCTGCATGCCGGGGATGTCTTCGATGTAGGCGATGGAGAGGGCCTCGGCGAGGCCGAGGACGATGCCGCCGACCATGGCGCCGTAGATGTTGCCGATGCCGCCGAGGACGGCTGCGGTGAAGGCCTTGAGGCCGAGGATGAAGCCCATCTCGAAGTTGATCTGGCCCTTGTCGAGGCCGTAGGCGACGGCGGCGACGGCGGCGAACGCGGCACCGATGGCGAAGGCCATGACGATGATGCGGTCGGTGTTGATGCCCATCAGCTTCGCGGTGTCCGGGTCCTGCGCGGTGGCCTGCATGGCGCGGCCGCTGCGGCTCTTCTGGACGAAGGCGCCGAGGGCGAGCATGCAGAGGGGGGCGAGGATGAGGACGAAGGCGTCGGAGCGCTGGATGGACAGGCTCGAGGTGATCTTGAAGGCTTCGCCGGTGAACTCGGGGAAGCTGACGGCCTTCTTGGCGTCGGGGTAGAAGCCCCAGACGAGCTGCTGAAGGACGATGGACAGGCCGATCGCGGTGATGAGCGGGGCGAGTCGGGGGGCGTTGCGGAGGGGGCGGTACGCGAAGCGTTCCGCCGCGGTTGCGACGGCTACGGAGGCGATCGCGCCACCGATGATCATGAGCGGTATCGCCACCAGGAGGGACGTGCCGCTTGGGAGGGCGGCGTAGGTGGTGACGGCGCCGAAGCCGCCGATCATGAAGATCTCGCCGTGGGCGAAGTTGATGAGCTGGACGATGCCGTAGACCATGGTGTACCCGATGGCTATGAGGCCATAAAGGGCACCGAGGGCAAGGCCGTTGGCCAGCTGTTGCGGCAGTTCGTGCACCGCAGGGCCTCCGATGTGCGTGTCGGATATGAGTCCGGGGGGGGGGGGGGTGGTGGGGCGGCGGGGGGGGGGGGGGGGGGTGTTGGGGGGGGAGCGGGGGGGTCGAGGGGGGGGTGGGTGGCGGTGCGCGCGCCGGGGGGGCGGGGGCGGGGGGCGGCGCGGGCCGCCGCGCGCGCGCGCCCCCCCCCCCCCCCCGCGGCGTGGTTCATTTGGGGAGGATCAGGCCGGGAGCGGCCTGGGTCTTCGGGTACTTCGGGTGGTGCCGGGGAATTACTGGTTGAAGGTGTCGCTCTTGACGTCGACCCACTTGCCGCCCTCGACCTTGTAGACCGTGAGCTGCTTGTTGGTGGTGTCGCCGTACTCGTCGAAGGCGACCTTGCCGGTCACGCCTTCGAAGGAGACCTTGCCGAGCGCCTCGACGACCTTGGCGCGGGCGTCGGTGGGCAGCTTGCCGCTGTTGGCGGCGACGACGGCCTTGACGGCCTGGATGACGGACCAGCCGGCGTCGTAGGAGTAGCCGCCGTAGGCCGCGTAGGGGTCCTTGTAGCCGGCTGCCTGGTAGTCGGCGATGAAGGTCTTGGCGGTGGGGAGCTTCTCGACGGGGTAGCCGATGGAGGTGGAGAGGTCACCCTCGTTGGCCTCGCCGGAGGCGGTGATGAAGGCCGGGTCCTGGATGCCGTCGCCGCCCATGAGCGGGATGTTGGCGCCGGTCTTCTTGACCTGGTCGGCGAGGAGGCCGCCCTCGGGGTACTGGCCGCCGAAGTAGACGGAGTCGGCGCCGGAGGACTTGACCTTGTCGGCGGTGGAGGAGAAGTCGGTCTCCTTCACGGTGACGTGGTCGGTGCCGACGACCTCGCCGCCGAGCTTCTTGAACTCGTCGGAGAAGATCGCGGCGAGGCCGGCGCCGTAGGTCTGCTTGTCGTCGACGACGAAGACCTTCTTCTTGCCGGCGTCCTTGAAGAGGTACTGGGCGGCGAACTTGCCCTGGACGACGTCGGTGGCGGCGGTGCGGAAGTAGGTCTTGAAGGGGCGCTTGAACTCGCCCTTGCCCCAGTTGTCGCCCTGGCTGAGCGAGGGGTTGGTGTTGGCGGGGGAGACCTGCGCGAGGTTGGCGGAGCCGAAGACGCCCTGCATGGACTGGGCGACGCCGGAGTTCAGGGGGCCGACGACGCCGATGACGTCCTTGTTGCCGACGAGCTTGGTGGCGTTGGCCTGGCCGGAGGCCGGGACCGCCTGGTCGTCGAGGGCTTCGACCTTGAACTCGATGCCCGGGACCTCGTTGTTCTTGTTGGCCGTCTTGGCCGCGAGGTCGACGGAGTTCTTGATGCCCTGGCCGAGCGCGGAGAGCGAGCCGGTGAGGGGGGCGTCCACGCCGATGACGACGACGGTCTTGGAGCCGTCGGCCTTGTCCCCGCCCTTCGCCTCGTCGCGCGAACCGCAAGCGGTGAGGGTCAGTGCTCCCGTGGTGATCACGGTGGTGAGGACGAGCAGAGAACGGTGTCGCACGATTCTTCCTTTCCCTGGCGCGGCCTCCTCAGATGAGGTGCCGTTGGGTCGCCGGGCCGCACTGGGATGTCCACGGCCGTGCTGGGTCGCGCCCTGCGGCGCGGTGACTGGCCGTGACTCTAGGCCGAGGTGGCGAGCGCGGGGAGCGGGGAAAGGAGGATGTGACTGTCTTGTTATGCCGAGGCCAAGAATGTGTGGCGGGAGTTCGGACAGATCGGGCGTTTGGCGACTTCGGGGAATGTCCGCATCGTGAGAATTCCCCGTTCCTCTAAGGGGCTTGAGGGCCTCATGCTCCTGTCATTGATCAAAAGGGACCCTGCGTCGCTGGCTGTGTCCGAAAGAATCCGGCGGGTGGCATTCCGCAGGGGAAAAAGGGGATTCTGTGGGGCGTCGGCATTACTGAGGGTAATTTTTCCTCTTGATCCACTTCGAGCGGATCGATCTTGGTCCCGGGTCCCGGAGGGCCCGCGACCTGCGGATCCGGCATGCGCCGCCGAGTGCCCGGAAGCCGGACAGCGTGCACGGGATTCCGGTCACCCGCCCGGACTCGGGAGCCGCCAGTTCTCGGAGCTCCACGTGGCCCCGTTCTGCGCGGCGCAGCGCTGCGCCACGAACCGGTCGATCAGCTCAAGTGCCTTGTCCATCCCGGCAGTTCGCTCCTCGGTGCGGCCTGCGGCGACCGCGTCCTCATGGATGGCGTACTGGTCGTTGGACAGGCCCTTCTGCTCCCAGTCCAGCCCGGCCCACTTGCTGCCCTTGAGGGTCTCTTTCGCCCAGTAGGACACCAGACTTGTGCATATCTGTGCGGGTGAGGAAGGGCTGGAAACGGGCGTTGACGGGGTCTGCGGGGCGGGTGGTGCGGATGTGGAGCATCCGGACAGGGTGAGCGCCGCGAGGAGTGCGGTGACGCCGTACCGGGCCGCGATGCGTGGCTGGGTCCCCATGAGGGGACGGTAGGCCGTCACCTTCGGTGACACAACAGGCGGTGCGGAGGTGTGGGCGGACTGGCGGATTCCGGGCGGTTGCGGGGCCGGGGCGGGGGCGGGCGCCCCCCCCCCGCCCCCGCGCCCCCCCCCCCCCGGCGGGGGGGGCGGCGCCGC
>NZ_JBHYVA010000102.1:0-17603 GCF_042750055.1 Streptomyces sp. NPDC059456 | reverse complement strand
CGGCCCGCCCCCCCTCCTGGCTGACCAGCTATTGCTGTATTCCCCCCACCCCCGCGCCGGGCGCCGTCAGAGGCCGCGGATGAACTCCGCGATTGCGTCAATGCCGGCAGGACGGCCTGACGCGGAGCAGCTCGGTCCGCAGTACGGGTGTCCCGTCGACCGGTGCCGGGTCCTGCGCCGTCGGCTCGATTCCTCCGGCGGCGGTTTTGTCGAGCGTTGCCAGGCCGTCGGGGCCGACCGTGCCGAACACCGTGTAGTTCGGCCGCAGCGCGGAGTCGCCGTAGACGACGAAGAACTGTGAGCCGTTCGTGTCCGGACCGGCATTGGCCATCGCCAGCAGGCCGCGCCCGTACAGGCGGCGCGCGCCGGTCGGATCGGTCGGTGCGGGTGGCAGGTCCACCGGCAGCTCGTCCTTGTACTTGTACCCGGGCCCGCCCTCACCGGTACCGGTCGGGTCGCCGCACTGCAGGACCTTCAGCGTCGGATACGCCGTCAGACGGTGGCACACCGTTCGGTCGTAGAACCCGTGCCGTGCCAGGTGCAGGAAACTCTGGACCGTGCACGGCGCCTTGGCCCGGTCCAGACGCAGCGGGAGCGGGCCCTGGCTGGTCGCGACATCCATGTCCACCGTGCCACGGCTGGGGGTGCGCCGCGGGTCAGGCGGCAGCGGAACAGAACGCGCAGGCGGCTCGTCGGGGGTCTGTGTGTACTGGCAAGGGCCGTGCGTGGTGCGCGGCGGAGCACCGTCGGAAGCCGTGGCGGCAGTTGCCCCGGACACGACCAACGCCACGGCCGCTAATGCGCTGAACAGTACCCGTTTCATCTCGCACGCCCTCCCGATGATCGTCAAGTCCTGGAGCGGTCGCAGTCTAGGGCGTGGTGTGGTCCGCGGGAATAGTCAACGACAGGAGGCCGGCGAGGGGCGCTGCTCCAGGACCGGTGGTCGAACCCTGGCGGCTGCCGGGCAGCTCCCCGGCAGCCTGGTCCTCGACGGCGAGCTCGTGGTCTGGAACACCGCAGCCGGCCGGCTGTCCTTCGAAGCCCTCCAGCGCCGGGCCGCCGCCCGCGGCCGTGCCGCCACCGCGCTCGCCGTGAAGACTCCCGCGTTCTCCAGCGCCTTCGACGCCTTGCAGATCGACGGCATCGAGCTGCCGGCCTTGCCCTACGCGGAGCGCCGCCTACGCCCGGAGGTTCTGTTCGCCGCCTGCGCACTGGCCGCCCCGTGGACGCCGTGCCGATGACCACCGACCTGGCGACAGCTCGGGAACCGGAGAACTGGACCGACGTATCAGGTGTCGAAGGCCTGTTGCACCCTTCTCGCTGCAGGGCGGGTCTCACGCATCGGGCGGCGGCGCATCACCGCCATGGCGCTGCCGCTGGCGGTGTTTGCGCATGGATACCTGAGAGCCGCAGCCGGTACTGCAATACAGCCCTCCCCCGTTGCGGGTGCGGTCGAAGAAACCGAAATGGCACGGGGGGTTGCGGCACGCCTTGATGCGCCCCCAGTCGCCGCCCTGCGCAAACGTCGTCACCGCAGCCAGTACGGTTCCGAACACGCGAGGCACCCCCACCTGAGGGGAGGCCAGCTCTGCACCGCCGGCCGTGACCACCGTAGCCAGCGGGTAGAGCGAACCCACGCGTCGCAGGTGCCGCTCGGCACGCAGCAGCGGCTCACCCAGGCTTTCCTCATCGCCCGAGTGTGCGAGCAGCACGGTCACCAGGGCGTCACGCAGCTCGCGCGCGACCGCGGCGTCAGCGTCGGTCACCACGGTTTCGCCGCCGAACTCGTCGCGCCCCGCCAGCCACGCCGCGAACGAGTCGCCGTCTCCGAACAACTCTCGGCGACCCGATCCGTCCGCGCGCGTGTTCACGAACGCGAGAACGGTCTCCACCGTCGGCGTGACGGTGCGTGGGCTGGGTTTGGGGGATCCGGCTGCCGCGCTGATCATCCTCTCACAGTACATCAGGGGGAGCGACGCTAATCCGGCTAGTGAGCAACTTTCCAATCCTTCTGCGTTGACGTGTTGCGAGCTAACGGCTTACGGTCGCAACATGAACGAAACTTCCAACCCCCAAACCCACCTCCGCACATGGCTGATCACCGGCGCGACGTCCGGCATCGGCCGCGAACTGACGCTCCAGGCGCTGGAGAACGGCGACGCCGTCTCGGCTCTCGCCCGCGACACCTCCCCCCTCGACGAACTGGCCGAAGCGCACGGTGAGCGCCTGCTTCTCATCCAGGCGGACGTACGTGACGAGCAAGCCGTCCGGGACGCGGTGGAAGGCACGCTCGCACGCTTCGGCCGTATCGACGTGGTGGCCAACAACGCGGGGTACGGACTGTTCGGAGCCGTTGAAGAGGCCTCCGACACGCAGGTCCGTGCCGTGTTCGACACCAACGTCTTCGGAGTGCTCAACGTGCTCCGCGCAACGCTGCCGGTGCTCCGCGCCCAGCGGTCCGGGCACATCCTCCAGGGCTCGTCGGTCTACGGTCAGTCCGCCCATCCCGGCGTAGGCCTGCTGGCCGCCACCAAGCACGCGGTCGAAGGGCTGTCGGACGCGCTCGCGGCCGAGGTCGCACCGCTCGGCATCAAGGTCACGATCATCCAGCCCGGGCTGACCGCGACCCCCTTCCTCGCCAACCTCGATGTCGCAGCCGGCCTGGGCGACTACGACCAGACCGTCCGCGAGGTTCAGAAGGGCATCGGAGAGCTGCCGTCGTCCGCGTTCTCCGCCGCGGCGCGGATCGCCGCAGGCATCCGGACCGCGGTCGACAACCCCAACCCCCCGCTGCGCTTGGCCCTTGGCGCCGCCAGCGCGACGGGCATGCGCCCCGCTCTGGAGGCACGGATCGCAGACCTGGACAGCTGGCAGCCCGTGACCGACGCCGTAGACAGGTAGTAGGCCACGCATCCCGCCGGGAACATGGTCCTGGCGGAGGCGGGGCCAGCCCCCCTCACCGCCCGGCCACGACCGGTGGGTCCGGGCCGAAGCCACGGCAGACGGCTTCGGCCCGGGCCCGCACCCGGTACTACCACTGCTCCACGCTCTCCCCGGCGGCCGTCGGCCGCGGTCCGTCCGCCCGCCGGCCTGGGATGGTCACAGCCGGGCGGAGGCCGATCCGGTCGCTCATGCCGAGCTCGGGACATGGATCCAGAGCAGCGGGGACAGCAGGCGCCGATCGGCGTCGCCGGGACGCTCGACCCCGTACCCGGGTCTCCCGCGTTCAGGGCGCACTCGGCTGTTCTGCCGACGAATCGCGGTGCTGTGCCGGGGCGTCGCGAGCATCAAGGGTCTTCGACCTGTGATCATGAATCGTGCGGCGAAAGTGATCGGCGGGGAGTTCAAGGTCGCGGGGGCCGATGTGCCACCGCCCTGTGGCGATCCAGGAACACGCTGTAGGAGGTGTGGTGAACTGGTTGACCTCGCTGCCGGCGGTGGTGCTGGTTGTGGGCGGGCTCGTGGTCGCCTTTCTGGTCGCGGCGGTGGCGCGGGTCGGCATCCGGGCCCTCGTACCGTCGGAGGAACAGGATCGGGTGCCGCAGATCGCCACCCCCCTGATGCCGACGCTGGGCGCTTGCTTCGCAATCTTTGCGGCACTCACACTGGCCGGCGAAGCCAGCGACCTGCGCGCGGCAAATGAGTTGGTGAGCGACGAGGCGGCCGCAGCCTCCCGACTGGCGTGGTCGGCGACAAGCCCAGGAGTCCAGCCGGAGCCGATCCATGCGGCACTGATGGACTACCTGCAGACCACGCGTGTCAGGGAATGGCATGGTGCAGCGGCGGCGTCCGGCAACGACCCGGCCACCGCTCGCGCGATCGCACGCCTGGAGCGGAGCGTGCGCTCCGAGACGGCCCGGCCTGAGGTGGGAACCCCGGCCAGTACGGAGCTGGTGGCCTCCCTGGACAGTGTCACCAGCAGTCGCCGCGCCCGTGTCGCGGCCGCCTCGCGCGAAGTCTCCGCGCTCTACGTCGTCACCCTTGTCGTCAGCGGACTGGCCCTGATCGTGAATGCCGGCGCACTGGTCTTTCGCAGCAGCCTGCGAACGTCACTGCTCATCGTGGGTGTTGCGAGTGTGGTCGGGCTGAGCCTGGCGTTGCTCTTCGCACTCAGCGCACCCTGGAGTGGGCCGTTCATCGTCAGCGGGCATCCACTCGACGACATCATCGACGACCTGAGGTCCGGCTTCTTCCACGGCGGACCGTAGTCGGCAGGACTGGTCACCTGCGGCTACTGACATCTTCGTCTTGTCAGGGCGATGCCGGATCGTCGAGGCCAAGGCAGGCGCCTGCCATGAAGCCGTCGAGGGTCTACCCAGTGCCGGTCGGCGGAGCGCCGGGTGGATCTCGAACTCACCGAGACCCGCACCTTCAGCTGTATGGAGGCAAGCGGCACATGGACTGGTTCGCGAGAAGGAACCCGACGGGCTGGCGTTCGTGGGAGAGAGGTGGGCGCGTCACTGCGCACGACCTTCGGCCGGAAGCAGACCAAGGCCCGCGCGAAAGCCGGTATGCCGAAGGACTTCGCCGCACTGGCCACACCCTGTCGACGCAGTCCGGCGCGACGCTGAAGGACACGACGGTCCGCGCGGGCCGGTCGTCCGAGAAGCCGCGATGATCTACCAGCACTCCGACGGCGACCGTCAGCTGGCGGTCGCCGGAGGCATCGACGGGCGGGTTCGAGCAGCCCGCACCAAGGCTACGGTTCCCCCGACGCGCCAGGTCCGCGAGGCCTGATGGCTGGAGCGGGCACAAGTTCGTGTCGGCGCCGACGAAACGCAGACGGATGCCCCCCGCGCCCGTGGGGGTTTGGGGGGGCGCGCCACACAGTGCGGGGCGGGCCCCCAACACCGCCCCGCGGCCCCCCCCCGGAGTTGGGGGGGCGGGGGCCAATCCGCATGTTCGGAGGGCGTGGCCGTCAGGAGGCGGAAGTGGGTCGCGTCCAGCACGCGAGGTCGCTCAGTGCCCTGGTGAAGACCGGCCGTGGTCCGTCGCGGGCTTTCGCCGCCCCCCATGGGCAACCATGGGTGTCAGCCCTTCGACGTGCCGGCGCCGCCGAGCACGCGGACCGCGTCGGCGATCAGCGTCGGCGGGGCCGGCGGATCTTCATGTCGTCCACGCTGGTGACCTGGGTGCGCAGTGCGCCGTGGCCGATGCCGCGTGCGGCGAGAGCCGTGGCCGCCCGGTCGCAGGCCGTGCCCCCCGCCGCCTCGTCCTCCAGATCGGCGGCCTGCCGGACCACGCAGCGGAAGGAGAAGGCCCGCAGCTCCCGGTCGTAGATGAGGGTGCCGTCTTCGGTGAACGCGGCCTTGAGGATGTCGTGTTCGTCGGCGGATGCGAGGAGTTCGGTGCGTCGGGTGCCGTCCAGGTCGGCGAACACGCCGCGGACGATGACCCGGTAGGTGCGCTCACTCATGGGATGTCCCTTCAGTTCGTACGTCGGATCCCTGCTCCAGCAGGGTGGACAATCCGTCCAGGAGGCGTTCGAGGGCGAACGAGAAGCGGGCCTCCATGGACGGGTCGGTCAGGTCGCCGGCGAGCGCGACCAGGTTGGGGAAGGTTTCTTGCGGCAGCCTGCGCAGCTGCTCCCCTGCGGCCGTGGCGACCTCCCGGCGGCCGGCGCCCATGGCCTCGGAAGCCGAGAGGGGCCCCTGCTCCTGGAGCACGAAGCCCTGGACGAAAGCGCCGAGCGCGTAGTTGACCATGGCGGCGTCGGCGTCGGAGAACCCGGCCTCCCGCAGGCGGCCGAGCTGGTCCTCCATCAGGCGCAGCAGGTACGGGCCCGGGACGAGGCGGCCCGCGACGACCTTGGCGGCGTCGCGTTTGCCGAGCAGATGACGGCGGTAGCGCACGCAGTACTCGCGCAACTGCTCTCGCCAGCCGCCCTCCCGGGGCGGCGCCTCGGCGTCGGCCATGAGCGCGTCGGTGAGCAGGTCGAGCAGTTCCTCCTTGTTGCGCACGTGCCAGTACAGCGAGGCCGCCTTCACCCCCAGCTCGGCGGCGACCTTGCGCATCGACAGGCCGTTGACGCCCTCCTGCTCCAGCACCCGCAGGGCGGCCTGGACGAGCGCCTGCCGGGTCAGCCCCGGCTGTGACGGGGCGTCGTCGCTCTTGCTCTCCACGGCCATCGGCCACCTCCGTACGCGGGTCCCGCCGGGAATCCCGCTTGCGCGACTAACAGTGTTAGGGGCAGTCTAAGCGCACCAACCGATCGACTAACACTGTTAGGGAGAGTGATGACGAAGCCGCCCGCCCGACACAAAGGGCTCGTGCTCGCCACGCTGTGCGCCACGATGTTCATGGCGATGCTCGACAACGTCATCGTCAACAACGCCCTGCCCCGCATCGGGCAGCAGCTGCACTCCGGCGTCAGCGGACTTCAGTGGGTGGTCGAGGGCTACAGCCTGGTCTACGCGGCCCTGCTGCTCACCGGCGGCACCCTCGGCGACCGGTACGGCCGCAGGCGGATCTTCCTCACCGGCCTGGCCGTCTTCGCCGCGGGTTCGGCAGCCGCGGCCCTTTCCGGTACGACCGGCACGCTGATCGCCGCCCGGATGTTCCAGGGCCTCGGCGCCGCATTCCTCACGCCGGGCAGTCTGTCCATCCTGCGCCACGTCTTCACGGACGAGAAGGAGCGGGCCAGGGCCGTCGGCCTCTGGTCCGGCGTCTCCGCGCTGGGCCTGGCCGTCGGCCCGGTCCTGGGCGGGCCGATCGTGGACGCCTTCGGCTGGGCAGCCGTCTTCTGGATCAACGTTCCCATCGGGGTGGGCGGCCTGCTGCTCGCGGCCCGGGTGCTCCCCGAGTTCGCCACCCGCACCAAGCGCCTGGACCTGCCGGGCCAGGCGCTCTCCGTGCTGGGATTCGGCGCGCTGGTGTACGCGCTCATCGAGGGGCCCGGCCGGGGCTGGACGGACACCCGGGTGCTCACGCTCGCCGCCCTCGCGACGCTGGCCCTGCCCGCGTTCGTCGTCGTCGAGGCCCGCGGCGCCGACCCCATGCTCGACCTGCGCTTCTTTCGGGACCGACTGCTCACCGGCGCCGCGGTGACCGGGTTCATGATCAGCTTCGGCATGTTCGGAGCCGCCTTCTTCCTGCCCCTCCTCATGCAGGACGTGATGGGCTGGTCCCCGTCGGACGCCGGCCTGGCGGGCCTGCCGATGACCGCGATGATCGTCGTCGCCGCGCCGCTGTCGGGCGCCCTCACCTCACGCCACGGCCCCCGCCTCCCGCTGGTCACCGGCCTGGCCCTGTGCGCCACGGCCCTCGGCGCCCTCTCGTTCTACGGCGCACACGCCCACTACGCGCAGTACGTCTGGGTCCTGCTCGCCATGGGTCTTGGCATGGGCATGACCTTCACCCCCGTGTCCATCACGGTCATGCAGCGCGTCGACCCGGCGCGGGCCGGCATGGCCTCCGCAACCCTCAACACCCTGCGCGAGATCGGCGGCGTCATCGGCGTCGCCGTCCTCGGAGCCGTCCTCAGCAGCCGGCTCACCATCACCCTGGCCGAATCGCTCCACCGGCTCGGCGCACCGTCCGAACTCGGCCGCCACCTCCCCGGCGCGACCCCGGACCACACCACAGCCCTGCCCGCCCCGGTCCGCGACGCCGTCAACGCCGCCTTCATCGACGCCCTGCACCTGGCGCTGCGCTGCGGCAGCGCCACCCTGGCCGCCGCAGCGCTCCTCGTCGCGCTACTCCTCCGCCCACAACGAGGCATCACCCCGCCGGCCGCCGACGAACGACCGGTCCCGCGGCCGGAAGCAGCACAGCGGCGGGAAGAGGGACTCCCTCTTGCTCCGTAGTGGAGCCGCCGGGACCGTCTAGAGCTTCTCGGCGGCCCGGCGGAGCAGGGCGATCGGTTGGTCGACAGCCGCCGACTCGGTCTTCATCCCGTACGGCTCCTGCTCGTCCTCGCTGAGTACTTCCTGGCTGTCCGGGTCGCGAGCGATATGGACCTGCATGTCGGGGATGGTGTCTCCGGGCGCGAAGGGCTTTCCGTCACGCCATTTCGGGATCACCCACCACATGGCTGCCCAGTCGGGTGCCTGGGTCATGTTCATGATCGCGCTGCTGCGGTAGATCCTCGACCGGTAGCGGAAGAAGTCGTCGCCGGGGTCCGCGAGCCACGGCGGGGCGTCCCAGATGTGTTTCCGGTCGGCGGAGTCCACGTCCCAGGAGTATTCGACCGACTGCGGGTAGCTGTTGGCAAGCTTGCAGCGGTCTGCCCGGATGAACGAGATCTTCGCGAAGAGCTGGACCCGGCCCTGCCCGGCTGCCAGCGGCACTTCGACGATGACCTGCCTGGAGGCGTCGTCCCCGGGGTCGAGGCGGCTGCCCGCGGAGGTGATCTGCCCTGCCGCCAGCAGACGGGCGGATGCGGAAGGGAAGTCCTCGTGGGTGTTGGTGTCCCATCCGTCACCCAGCTCGTCCCGCCACCTCGTCAGTCCGGTCCCCTTCTCGCGGAAGGTGCTCGGCCAGAGCGTGGCCGACCACTGCGTGCCGACGACGAAGATGCTGACGGATCCCTCGTTGCGGAACGTGAAGTTGGCCGGCACGTACAGGCTGGTGCGGGCGGCGTTCAGGGCCGGCTTCCCGAAGGAGACCATGAAGGGAACCTTGGGCGGGGCGACGTACGGGACGTACATGGCGGAGTACGCCACGCTCGCGGAGCCGATGAGGGCCGACAGGGCGACTCCCGTCGCGAAGCTCTTCGGGTAAGGGATCCCCCGCCAGACCTTCTGCCGGCTCACTTCCCACAGCGCCCAGGCCGACCATGCGACCAGCAGGATCCAGAGCCAGAACAACCCGGCGTGGTGTCCCCCCTCCCACTGCAGGATCAAGAACATCAGGCTCGTCCCGGTCACGACGACGACGCCCAGCAGGACGCACTGCCCGGCGTACTGGGTTGCCCGCTTGCCCCAGTAGTCGAGGGCGGCGGCTGCCGCGACCACCTCCACCAGAGCGCCGGCAAGGAACACCACCCCCATGACCCGCCCGCCGAAGGTCAGCGCTTCGAGGGTGTCCGCCAGCCCGACCCGGAAGAGCACGGCGGCGGACACCAGGAGCCCGAGCACCATGAGGCAGGCGTGTGAGCGCCTGCGCCGGGGGCGGTCCGGCCACAGATCCGGGTCTGCCCGCCACCGGACCTGCCCGGGATGGTCGAGGTCGACGTCGGCGGGCACCCCGGCCCGCCGCAGGACTCGGCGCAGGTCCCGCTGTGACCACGCCCTGCCCACGGTCTCCCCGCCCACGGTGACCTCGCGCAGTCCCCGGCTGTCGGGGCCGTGCACGATGACCTGCGGTCGGCTGGGCGTCATACCACCAGCATCGGTTTGGCGGGGGAGAGCCGCAGTCGGCACGGGCATCCGGGTGACCCTGCCACCACGAGCGTCCCGCCCCGGTTCGACAGCACGCCTTGCCGTGCTTGTCGCCAGGGCGCCGCGGTGATGTCCATGAGCCCGTACCGGTGCCGGTGGTGGACGATGCGGCGCCGGGCGTCGCCCTCGCCCGCCACGGCTTGAACGTCTGTTCCGTTCCGCCGCAGTTCTGCTCTGGCGCCTGCGCTCCGCCGCGATGGGATGCCCTTCCCGAAGGACCTCGCAGCGCTTGCCGAGAAGACCCTGGAAGGGGTCACCGACCAGGGGACGAAGACGCGGACGCTGGCGCTGGCGCTGCCCGCGCCCACGGACGGTGAGCGACACGCACTCGAGGTGGGTGGGGGGCTGGTTGCCGGCCGCTCGCCTGCAGTGAGCGGCAACCTCTCGGGCGATGGCTGTGACCGTCGACGTTCCGTCCGTCGGCGGGCGCTCCGTGCCGCAGCTCACGAGATCACCATCGAGATACGCGATCTCCAGATCGTCGTGCTGGGCATGTTCCCTTACGCCCCGTACTGATTTACCTGCCCGTGAGGCGTCATCCGCAGGTCAACGGCCGTCAGTCGAGGACGTCGGGGATCGGCTCGGTGTTGCTGCGCTGGAGGGCGGTCTTGGAGCCGGCGGCCGGGCCGAGCGCCCAGTCGGAGAGGGCCATGGAGTCCACGTAGCGCTCTTCGTCGTTCAGCAGGACACCGATGATCGTCTTGCCGTTGCGGGAGACCGAGAAGACGAGGCACTTGCCGGCAGCGGTGGTGGTGCCGGTCTTGACGCCGATCGCGCCCGGGTACCCGTAGCCGGTCGGACGCGGCTGGACCAGGAGGTTGCTGTTGCTCCAGCCGGCGACGGCGGCGGTGCCGGCGGTGCTGTACGTGCTGGTCTTCACCAGGGTCTGGAACAGGGGACTGGTCATCGCCTGCCGCGTGAGCGTCGCGAGGTCGCGCGGGCTGGAGAGGTTGTTGCCGGTCGGTGAGATGCCGTCGAAGGAGTCGAAGACGGTGTCGGCCATGCCGAGTTCCTCGGCCTTGGCGTTCATCTTCGCGATGAAGTCCGCCGTACGGGCCGGCATGGTCGTGCCCGTGCCGAAGGTGTCCGCGAGGGCGTACGCGGCGTCGCAGCCCGACGGCAGCATCATCCCGTACAGCAGCTGACGGACCGTCGGGGTCGCACCGGCCTTGAGCTGCGCCGAACTCGCCCCCTGGACGTAGACGTAGTCCAGGTACTCCTGCTTGACCGTGACCTTCTGGTCGAGGTCGAGGCCCGGCAGGGAAGTGACCACCACGGCGGTCATGATCTTCGTCGTGCTCGCCATCGGGCGCTTGGTGTCGGCGTCCTTGGCCATGAGAGTGGCCCCGCTGGTGCCGTCGACCACGATCGCGCCGGCCGCGGTGAGCGTCGGTACGGGCGCGGCCTGGGCGGGAGCCGTAGTCGCGAGCAGGGCACCGGCGGCGATGGTCACCGCGAGCGCACCCCGGGCGCGCCGCATCAGGTTGGAGATCACTTCAGTCCTTGATCGTATTGAAGAACCCCCGATGGGAGGCGCCGCGGAGGCGCCTCCCATCCGGGAGATCGCATGACCGGACTCCGCCGTCGGCGTCAGCCGAAGCCGCCGGAATCAGGTGGGTGGGGGGTGTGCGAACAGGACTGCGGTCCCGTCGCTCAGCCCGCCGCCGCACTGCCGGGAGCGTCCCGATCACGTGCGACGGCAGGTCTGTGAGTCAGGGCTGGACGCCCTCGAAGGTGCCGTTGCCCCTGCCGCGGTGGAAGGACATCCTGTTGCCCTTCCAGCTGACGATGTCGATCTTGCCGTCGCCGTCGACGTCTCCGGTGACGATCTTCAGGTCGGTCCAGGTGCCGGCTGCGGCCAGACCGCCGGAGTCCAGGGTCCCGGCGGCGTTGCCGGTCCAGCGGACCAGGGCGCCGTTCTCCCAGACGCCTACGACGTCGTCACGGCCGTCGCCGTTGAAGTCGCCGGTGCCGAGGATGATGACGCTGTTGAAGGAGGCGTCGGGCCAGATCTTCTTGCCGCCGTTGAAGTCGAGCTGACCGTTCGTGCCGACCTTGTAGGCGTAAAGATCGCCGTTGGGGCGGGTCGCGAGGACCCCGTCCTTCGGACTGGCGGGGTCGAGCTTGTAGCGGGTGAGGTGCTTGAGCTGGGCCCAGGTGGCGTTCTGGGGGCTGAGGGTGACGGCGGTGCTGAAGGTGCCGTCGCCCTTGCCGGCGTGCAGCAGGATCCGGTCGCTCTCCCAGACGGCCGCGATGTCGCGCTTGCCGTCGCCGTTGAAGTCACCGGCGAAGATCCGCTGGACCGTCTTCCACGCGCCGGGGGTTCCGACGGCCGTCGGGGTCGGCTCGAAGGTGCCGTCGGCGCGGCCGCGGTAGATCTGGAGGGTGCCGTTCTTGTCGACGGCGGCCAGGTCGGCCTTCCCGTCCCCGTTGAAGTCCGCCAGGGCACGCTGGTCGGTCAGGTTGCCGGTGTCGGGGCCCGGCACGGTGACGTTGTCCTTGAGCCACTGCCCGAGGTCGTCGACGCGGACGGCACGGGCCCCCCTGCGGGTCTCCCCCTCGGGGCCGCCGAGGCAGGAGCCGAGCCAGGAGCCGGTGGGCAGGGCGACCAGCTCGTGCTGGCCCGCGTTGTCACGGGTGAGCGGGCCGCCCGAGTCACCCTGGCAGATTGCCGCGTCACCGGTGGGCTCGAGGTCGACGACCGCGCCGGCGGTGGCGGTGACGTTGAACTGGCCGCTGTTGAGCAGACCCGGGACCCAGCTGGTCGCGGTGCGTCCGAAGCCGGTGCTGTGAAGGGTCTGCCCGGCGGCGGGGGCCTGGCTGGACAGCACGGCGGGGGTGACATTGGCGACCGGTGTGCTCAGCTTGAGCAGGGCGACGTTGCGCTCCGGGTGGATGATCACATCGGTGGCCTCGACGACGGCACCCGCGGTGCCCGTGTTCAGGTCCGCACGGCCGACGGTGACGGTGGTCTTGGCCTGCGGTTTGCCGCTGACGGGCCGGGCGCTGGTGGGCGATACGCAGTTGGCCGCCGTCAGGACGTAGCTCTTGTCGACCAGGACGCCCGAGCAGCCCTTGATGTGATCACCGAACAGAATGTTCGCGGTGAAGGCGCGGCTTCCGTCGGTGACGGGTGCGCCGGACAGGGAGGAGGCGGGCGTTGCGGCGAGCACGATCGCGGTGGCCGCGGCAAACGCGGCGGCGGCCGCGACCCGCGGGTGACGGGAACGGTGGGCAAGCATCAAGGCATGTCTTTCAGGAGATGTGTGGTTTGCCTGGTCGTGGTCGTTGCTGATGGGTCGACAGGACCGGAGGCGGTGGCCGATCGGCTCCGGTGACGCGGAGGGCGCTGGATGTTCACGGGCGTCTCCGTTCGGCGGGGCACACCTCGATCGCCAGCGCGTCTGCGGCTGTCACCTGGAGGTCCTGATCTCGACGAGCAGGTGGTCGCGACGCTGCTGGTCTGCACTTTCGCCTACGGGCGTGAAGACGTTCCTGGCCACGTCGTAGGACTTCTCCTCCGTCCCCACGGTCATGCCGACCTGGGCTGTCTGCGAAGCGCTTCCCGTGATGCCGTAGACGGAGGGGATCTCCAGGGTCAGCCAGCCGCTACTGCCGGTAACCTTGAAGCAGACCTTTTCCCTTTTCCGTGGCCAGACCTCCAGAAGGCCGGGCTCGCTGGCGCAGTCGGCCAGGGTGATGTGGCCGTCACCGCGCTTCAGGACGATATTTCTATCGGCGAGGATCTTGCCGGCCAGCGGGTAGTCGTACGTCTCTTCCGCGTATCCCGGGCCCTCGTCGGCAATCGTCTTCACCGAAACCGGGGTTTCCTTCCCGGTGGTCACCAACAATGCGGCTGCAGCCAGTCCGATGCAGCCGACTGCGAGGGATCGCAGGGAATTCTTCACTGAATCTCCAAGAAGGTGGTCATGTTTTCGCCTGCAATGCGTGGATCACTCGACAACCCATGCGGTGGGGTGGTCCGATGTGACGCGACAGTGAAATGGCGACGGCGCGAGTGTGCTCTTTGAGCGCGCATGCCAAATGGGCGTGAAATCCGTTTGGCCGCACTAGCAGCCAAGATCATCCCCGTTTCGATTAGAGCTCTGACCTGGCCAAATGTCCATCGGGGCGAATCGATCTTACGTCCCAAATGGTGTCAAGAGTGCCGCCCGGTCGCCCTTTATGGGGGTTTTGTGTAAAGAATCCTTGAGATATTGGCTGACGCCCGCAGGGTTGTACGGCGGCCAATAACGGATTGATCTCGATCACACCTCCTGAAAGGTTGCGCCATTTCGCGCCAGTCGTGGCTCGAAATAGACGGTGCGAGGGCAGGGCTTTTTTGTTCTACTTGATGTAGATCATGTGAAGATGAAGCCACCCAGGAGGATGTGCCGATGTGAAGACCTTCCGCGCGACGAGCGGTGGCCTCATGGCGCATCAAATCGCCGAATGGGCGTCTTGTTTCGGGTGATTCTCTCCTTGCCTGGTGGCCGGCGGTTCTGACCACCCGAACTGCGGAGCCAGTGCGCCCACAGTCCTGAGCAGCTGGCACAGGCATCCGAGGCGTACCTGCGGCAATAGTCCTGACGACTTGTGGTCCGCCTCGTCGACCCGTCTCATCAGCCCGCCCTTTGAGGAACCCCCAATGCAGATGACCTTTATGAGTAGACGCCGCCTTCTCGGGGTGCTGGCCGCCGCTACCGTCGCCGCTGCCTCGCCGGTTGCCTTCTCGAGGCCGGTCCGTGCCGCCGGACGCGACACCTCTGATCTGCTTCCCGACACCGACCGGGCCAGGGCCCTCACCGCCTGGCTTTCCGGAGGCAGGGGTACCCGTGCCTTGGCCGCCCAGGCCCTGACCGGTACGGACGCCGAGGTGAGCACGTTTCTCACCGAGCAGCTCGCCAAGGTCACGGCGGAGGACAACCGGGTCGCGGCCTTCGCCTACATGGCCAACGCGGGCAAGGCCATGCGCCGAGAGGGGACAGCGGCCATCCTTGGAGGCGATGCGGCCATCGCGACGTTCATACAGAGTGGCTACAAGTCGGCGGTGAGCGAAGACCTGAAGGTGGCCACCGCGGCGGTCATCAACGTCGGCGGCCGGGCTGTGCAGCGTGAAGGCGCGGCCGCGCTGAACGCGGGCACCGACCAGGCCCTGGAGCGGTTCATCATCGACGGCCGGTGGCAGGCTGACGAGGAGGACATGCAGGTCGAGACCGCGACGATCATGTTCGGAGCGGGCCCTGAGGTGACCAAGTACGCCGACCGCGCCATGAAGGGAACGGCCGCGGACCGGGGCTGGTTCCTGGAGGTCGGGCAGCACATCGCTCGCGCCCGCGATCAGGAGAAAGCCACCATCAACGAGCTCGTCGCGGTCGTCGAGCGCGAGGGCAAGCGCGCCCAGGCGAGCACCGACCTTGCGGTCGAGGCCTCCCAGCGAGCCCAGACGGCCGCCATCCAGGCCAAGGAAGCTGCCCAGAAGGCCGCATCGGAAGCCGAAGCGGCCAAGAACGACGTGGCGAAGTCCGGCGCCGCGGCCCGCAAGGCTTCGTCTGCCGCCCGTGGGGCGGCTGACGCGGCCCGCATTGCCATCAGCGCTTCCGGCACGGCCGTGGAGGCCTCCCGCCGCGCGGCCCGCGCGGCCACGGGAGCGTCCCAGGCCGCGGCTGTGGCCGGGTTCGCCGCCGCCACGGCCTATAACGCGGCGATCGCCGCGTCCAAGGACGCCTCCCGGGCTGAGGCGGCGAAGAACGCCGCGGTCGCCGCGCGCGATGCCGCGGCCAAGGCCCGTAGCGCGGCCAGGGCTGCCGACCAGGCGCGCTCGGCTGCCGGCTCCGCAGCGGCGGCGGGCGGCGACGCCGCCGCTGCCGCACGCGAAGCAGCCACCGCTGCCCGTGCCTCGGCCCAGGCGGCCACGGCTGCCGGCGTCGCCCAGTCGGAGGCGGCTGAAGCGCAGCGGCAGGCGTCCATCGCCAGCACGGCTGCCAACCAGGCGACCAACGCCGCCTCCACCTCACAGGCTCTGGCCAACGCGTCTGCATCCGCTGCCAGGGCCGCGCGCGACGCGGCCAATTCCGCTGCAGACCATGCCGAGAAGGCCGCCGCCGCTGCCGAGGAGGCCGTCCGGTACGCCGGTCAGGCAGTCGACTACGCGAACAGGTCGACTGCGCACGCCGCCGAGGCCATCAAGGCCGCAGACACGGCCACCCAGACTGTCGCCGAGGCCGTCACCGTCGCCGCGGACGCAAGAAGGGCGGAGTGGGCCTCACTGGAGGAGGACCGCAAGCAGGCCATGGAGGAGGCCAAGGAACTGGCAGCCCTCGAGACCGCGCAGCGGGCTGCCGCGTTGAACAAGCGCACCCAGGCAGAGCAGACCAGCCAGACCATCAAGGACTTGATCAGCAAAGCCGAACAGGCCGTAACGGCAAAGGACTTCGAACTCGCGGTCGCCCACGGACGCAAGGCGGCGGTCGGCCTGTTGGACTCCAAGGGGACCTGGACCCGCGAAGCCGCCCAGTTCGCGCTCGCCGGCACCGAGTACGACGTCCTGTCCTGGATCGACCTCGACCGCGCACTTGCCCAAGCGCAGGACGACCGCGAGACCATCCTCTACGTCGCCCAGATATCCGCGCCGGCAGTCGCCGACGGCGCAGCCCAGGCCTTGGCGAGCGGCAGCGACCAGGCCCAGGGCGACTTCACCACCGGGGGGATCATCAAGCGCCGGGCCGACGACAACCGGGTCCTCATCTTCCGGATACTGAACGGCGGGGCTGGCTCCGCGGTGAAGGCTGCAGCAGAAAAGGCCTTGAAGATCAACACCCCGGAGGCTCTGCAGGGGTTCTTCGACAAGGACCTCGGACCCGCTGTCGTGGAAGACGCCCAGGTCGAGATCGCATCACTCATCCACACCGGCGGTCCCTACACCAAGGCCTTCGGCGAAGTAGCTCTCTCCGGCCCGACTTGGATGAAACTGCAGTTCGTCGAGGTCTTGCGGTTCAAGACCGCTCAGCTTGACCATGACTCCGCCAGCCACGAGGCCGCCATCCAAGCAGCGATCTCCGCAGCGGCCAAGATCGCCCAGGAGGCGCAGCGCGACGCCGCCCATGCTTCCAAGGCCGCGGCCGACGCGCGCGCCGCGGCCGCAGATGCCCAGAAGTGGGCGGACAAAGCCGTCAAGGCGCAGGAGCAGGCCTCCGCCTATGCCGCAGAGGCCAACAGCAACGCCAACGCCGCCGAGAAGTCCGCCAACGAAGCACAGGCGCAGGCTGACAAGGCCAAGGCCGCGGCGAGCGTCGCACAGGGAGCGGCCCGGAACGCCAACTTCTCCGCCAACAAGGCAATCGATGCCGCGCGCAGCGCCTTGACCTCGGCACACTCGGCACGGACCTCGGCCGCGGCCGCGCACCACTCGGCGCTCGACGCCGGCAAGAGCGCGTTCGAGGCAGCCGCAGCGGCCACCGAAGCCCGCAGCATCGCCATGGCCAAGCGAAAGCAGGAGCTGGTCGAGAAGGCGCGCGAGGCTGCGGCAGAAGCACAACGAAACCGGGACAGCCAGCGCAACCCTGCCGACACCCCGCAGAACGACAAGGTCAACCCCAACGGTACGGGGGGCCAGGAGGACTGGTGGTCGGACGCCGGCTGGTGGGCCGACGCCTTCGAGGTCAGCAGCGGCCTGGCGGCCTTCGGCTCGACCCTGTGCGTGGCAGGCCTCGTCTTCGGCCCGGAAGCAGCCCCTGCCACAGGCACGGTGTCCACCGTCCTCGGTGGTGTTTCCGTAGTCTCCTCCGGGCTCAGCGCTGTCTTCAACGGCATCGAGTACGGCTGGAAGAGCAAGGAGTTCGTGGGCTCCGCCGGCCGCTTCGCTCTGAGCTTGCTCTCGCGCGGCCGAGGCGGATTCGCCAGCTCGCGCATGCCGGTGAAGACGGAGAGCGTGGTGACCCCCGTGGCCAGGACCACCGTGGACGCAGGTTCCAAGATCATGAAGGAGTTCTACGCGCTCGTTTCCTGACCCCCGCACAATCGCTTCCGCCAGCCCCCCGCATGTACGCAGGCGCCGCGACGACGGAGGCGCCCTGGTCGCATGCATGGGCATGCCGTTCGGAGGGCCACACCGGGGCAGGTTCACGCCCCGGTACGGCTCTCCGGCAGCTGATGGCCCGTGATCTGCCCCTGCCCTGATTCTGGGAGCGCTTGGACGTCCCGGCCGGTGCGCAGGACGGGGGT
>NZ_JBHYVA010000101.1:9941-17641 GCF_042750055.1 Streptomyces sp. NPDC059456 | reverse complement strand
CCCCCGCAACGGCGCGCACGCGGGCAGCGGCAGCGGCAGCCGACGCGACGCCGCGGGCGAGGCTGCGGCGTCGGGGGGCGCTGTCAGCCCCCGGTGGGACACGCGCACCCATGAGCGACCCCATCCCCCACTGGGCCCTGGCCGAAGCCGCCGAAGGCCTCTGGCACGCCAGGCCGCTCACCGCCGCGCCCTCCCCCACGCTCACCTTCCGGGACCCCGCGGACGCGATCCGCTCCGCCCCCGCCGCCACCCGCTGGATCTGGCGCAGCACCACCGCCGTCTACCCCCGCCTCCTCGCCGCGGGCATCCGCGTGGAGCGCTGCCACGACATCGAGGACGCCGAGCTCCTCCTCCTCGCCCACGAGGGCCGCTCCGGCGAGCCCCGCTCGGCGGCGGCGGCCTGGGCCCGGCTCACCGGGGCGCCCGTACCGCCCGATCCGCCGCCCCCGCAGCGCGCGGCCGCCCCCAGCGCCCAGGACTCCCTCTTCGATCCGCAGCCCGCCCGCGTGCCCCTCCCCCTCGACGCGCTCGTCGCCGTCTACGAGGACCAGGCGCGACGCCACGCCGCCACCGCTCACCCCGACCGCATGCGCCTGCTCACCGCCTCCGAGTCGGCGGCGTTCCTGATCGCCGCCGAGATGCACCGCGCGGGCCTGCCCTGGCGGGCCGACGTGCACCGCGCGCTGCTCACCGAGCTCCTCGGCGACCGGTACGCGGGCGGCGGCGAGCCGCGCCGCCTCGCCGAGCTGGCGGACGAGGTCTCCGCCGCGTTCGGCCGCCGCGTACGTCCCGACCTGCCGGCCGATGTCGTCAAGGCCTTCGCCGAGGCGGGGATCCGGCTCAAGTCCACGCGCCGCTGGGAGATCCAGGAGCTCGGCCATCCCGCCGTCGAGCCGCTCCTCGCGTACAAGAAGCTGTACCGGATCTACACCGCCCACGGCTGGACCTGGCTCCAGGACTGGGTCCGCGACGGCCGCTTCCGCCCCGAGTTCGTCCCCGGCGGCACCCTGACCGGCCGCTGGGTCACCAACGGCGGCGGGGCCCTGCAGATCCCGAAGGTGATCCGCAGGGCCGTCGTCGCCGACCCCGGCTGGCGGCTCGTCGTCGCCGACGCCGATCAGATGGAGCCCCGCGTCCTGGCCGCGATCTCCCGTGATCCGGCGTTCATGGAGGTGGCCGGCCGCCCCGAGGACCTGTACACGGCCATCTCCCGCCAGGGCTTCTCCGGTGACCGGGACATGGCCAAGCTCGCCGTCCTCGGCGCCGTGTACGGGCAGACCTCCGGCGACGGGCTGAAGAACCTGGCCGCGCTGCGCCGCCGCTTCCCGCAGGCCGTGGCGTACGTGGACGACGCCGCCAGGGCGGGGGAGGAGGGCCGGCTCGTACGGACCTGGCTGGGCCGGACGTGTCCGCCGCCGGCCGGCGGCGACGAGGACGGCGAGGCCGGGATCCCGCAGGACCGGGAGGAGGGCTGGACTCCGGGCCACGCCTCCACCAACACGCGGGCCCGCGGCCGGTTCACCCGCAACTTCGTCGTCCAGGGCAGCGCCGCCGACTGGGCCCTGCTGCTGCTCGCGGCCCTCCGGCAGGCCATCGCGGGCGCCGGGATGCGGGCCGAGCTGGTGTTCTTCCAGCACGACGAGGTGATGGTGCACTGCCCCGCCGAGGAGGCCGAGGCCGTCGCCGAGGCCATCCGTGCGGCCGGCGACCGGGCCGGCCGGATCGCCTTCGGTGACACCCCGGTCCGGTTCCCGTTCACCACGGCGGTCGTGGAGTGCTACGCGGACGCCAAGTAGCGGCGTCCGCTCCGGCCGGTCAGCCGACCCACTTCGGGTCCAGGGCGATCCGGCGCAGCTCCTCCATCGTCAGCGCGGGCTCCTTCCGGGTGGCGGCCTTGTTCTGGTTGCCCGAGTTGAAGGCGGAGATCACCACGCGCAGCCCGTTGGGCCGCAGCGTGTCGACGGTCCACATGACCACGTTCGCCCCGCCCTTCTCGCCGGGCTGCTGCTCCGCCACCACCTTGGTGCCGTCGGGGAGGGTGGTGGCGTCGGGGGCGCCGAAGCGGGCCGCGAGTGCCGGGCCCATGCCCTGCTGCGCGTTGACCTGGACGAACGAGGCGCCCTTGCCGTCGTCGAGCACGAGGTAGCCGTAGTCGCCCGAACCGCCCTTGCCGGTCACCGTGAGCCCGGACTGCGGCAGCAGGGACTCCAGGATCACGCCGGCGTCCGCCACCGTGGGCGGGGTGGCGGGGGACTGCGGCTCGGCTCCGGCCGCCGGCAGGTCGCCGAGCGCCGGGCGCCACAGCGTCGAGATCGCGAACTCCTTCAACTGGGACGCGTTCAGGGGCGGGTCGACCCGCGAGACCTTCGCGCCCTTCTCCGCCGGCGCGTTCCACTCCTGCACGTCGACCTGGTAGCCCTCCGGTGTCACCAGGATGGCCCGCCACAGCTTCGTGGGCTCCCGGCGGTCGGGGTACTCGTACCCCTTGAAGAGCTGGATCCGTCCGCCGTCGGGCAGCGTGTCGAGTTCGCAGGCGTCGTGCTCGACGACGTTCCCGTCCGGGCACTTCAGCAGTTCCGCGGCGCTCCGGCCGGACGGGTCGGTCCGCGTGAGGGAGACCCCGATGGCCGCCTTGCCCTGACCGTCGTCGTAGACCCCGGAGACGCTCGGGCCCACTTCGTCTGCCGTGCCGCGCGCCTCGATGTCGGACAGCTGCCCCTTGGGCAGCAGCTTCTTGAACACGGCGGCCATCTGATCGGCGGGAACGGCCCCACTGCCGGTCCGCTTCCCCTTCCCCTTCTCCGGCAGGGCGGGCGGCGCGGCGACGGTCTGACCGCCGGACGTGCCCGCGGCGTCGAACAGCCCCCCGGTGTAGGCACTGCCCGCGCCGATCACGGCGAGCGCCAGCACGGATCCGCCCACGACGGCGGCCCGGCGGCGCGCCACCAGCCGCCGCCCGCGCTGTTCGCCGGCGCTCACGAGGGCGTGCCGGTCGGGCGTGAAAGCCTCGCCCGTGCGCCGCAGGGCGTCGCTGAGGTCGTCTTCAAAGGGCATGCGGAACCAGACCTTCCATCCAAGGGCGAGGGTGAAGACGGACCCGGCAGGGGACTGCCGGGCACGCCGGGGGCGAAGGACGTGCAGGACGTGCAGGACGTGCAGGGAACCTCAGAGGCCGGCGAACTCGGCCAGCGAGCCGCCCAGTTGTTCCCGGAGCCGGCCGAGCGCCCGCGTGGTGCGGGTACGCACCGCCGCGGAACTGGCGTTCATCGCATCGGCGGTCTCCTCCACACTGCGGTCCTCCCAGTACCGCAGCACGAGCACCGCCCGGTCCTTCGGCGCCAGCCGGCCCAGCGCCTCCAGCAGCGTCAGCCGCAGCGCCGGATCGGTGCCGCCCGCCGCGGGCGCTCCCGGTTCGGGGAACTCCCCGACCGGGCGCTCCCCCGCCGACCTGCGCCGCTGGTGCGTCAGGAAGGCCCGTACGAGCACGGTCTGTGCGTACGCCGCCGGGTTGTCGATGCGCGAGATCCGCCCCCAGAGCAGGTACATCCGCCCCAGGGTCTCCTGCACCAGATCCTCCGCGAGATGGGTGTCCCCGCTGGTCAGCAGGCAGGCCGACCGGTACAGCGGCCCCGACCGGCCTTCCGCGAACTCACGGAACCCTTCTCTGCGAGCGTGCCGCATTTCCTCCCCCTCGCGTCCGTCTCACCCCATTGACGCGCCGGCGGCCCGCAGATGTTTCACCCTTGTCCAAGTCCGTTGAAGTAGATGTGGAACGCGTCGCGTTCGAAGCCCTCCGCCTCGTACAGGGCCTGTGCGACGTGGTTGTCGTACGCGGTCTCCAGCTGCACCCCGGCCACCCCGGCCTCCCCGGCCCGGCGCAGCACCTCGCGCAGCAGCGCGCGCCCGGCGCCGGTGCGGCGGCCGGACGGGTCGACGTACAGGTCGCTGAGGATCCACAGGGGGCGCAGGGCCAGCGACGAGAAGGTCCGGTAGACCTGCGCGAAGCCGACGGCGCCGGCTCCCGGCCCGGCCCCCGGCGCGTCGGCGAGCAGCACGAGCGACTCGCCGGCCCGGATCCGCTCGGCGAGGAAGGCGCGGGGGGCGTCCGGGTCCTCGACCTCGACCTCGTAGAAGTCGAGGTAGCCGCGGAACAGTACGGCCGCGGCCTCGACATCGGCTTCACCGGCGACGCGCACGACAGGATTCTGGTGGTCGTTCATGCCACCAGTGTTCAGTGCTCAGTGTCCGGTGACGGGCTGGGCGGGCAGGCTGAAGACGTGGTCCGGGGTGACGATCTTGGTGATCGCCTCGCCGAAGAGGGTGCTGGGCTCGGAGCCCTGGTGGGAGATGTCCGTGTTCAGCGTCAGCACCAGCGTGGCCTTCGCCTGCGGCAGGTACACGACCAGCGCCTGGTAGCCGGGCAGCGAGCCGTTGTGCCCGATCCAGCCCTGGACGTTGAAGATGCCCAGGCCGTAGCCGGTGCCGGGCAGCGCGTCGACGACCTTCAGACGCTGGGCCTGGGTGGCGGGCTTCAGCAGCGTGCCCGTGGCCAGCACCTTCGCCCAGGTCTTCAGGTCGGCGAGATCGGAGATCATGGCCCCGGCGGCCCAGCCCCAGGAGGGGTTCCAGTCGGCCGCGTCCTCCACCTTCCCGGAGGCGGTCTGGTCGGTGTACCCCTGGGCGTGCGGACTCGGGAACTCCGCGCCGACGGGGAACAGCGTGTGGCGCAGACCGGCGGGGCGGACGACCTTAGCGTTGACGTAGTCGTCGAGCCTCTGCCCGCTCAGCTTCTCCACCACCAGCCCCAGCAGGATCAAGTTGGTGTTGCAGTAGAAGAACTTCGCGCCGGGCTCGAACAGCACCGGGTGCCTGAAGGAGTACGCGAGCAGCTCCTGCGGGGTGAAGGGGCGGCGGGGGTTGCTCGTGAACGCCTTGAAGAAGCCCTCGTCCTCCGAGTAGTTGAACAGCCCGCTGCGCATCCCGGCGAGCTCGCGCAAGGTGATCCGGTCCCCGTTGGGCACCCCGGAGACGTACTTGCCGATGGGGTCGTCCAGCCCGGCCTTGCCCTGGTCGACCAGCTGGAGCAGGGCGGTCACGGTGAAGGTCTTGGTCACGCTGCCGATGCGCATGTTCATGTCCGTGCCGATCGGCCGGCCGGTGGCCTTGTCGGCGACGCCGAACGCCCGTACGTACGAGCCCTTGCCGGGAGCCGAGAGCGACACCATCACCCCGGGCACCGAGGCCTGGCTCATCACCTTCCGGACGGCGTCGTCCAACTGCCGGGCCACGGCGGGGGTCAGCTGGGGAAACTCCCCGTCGGCAGCCACCGGGGCCGATGCCGGGGCCGGGCGGGCGGCGGGCGCGTCCGCCGCGTACCCCGCGCCGAGGGGCACCAGCACCAGCCCCGCCGCGACCGTCCCCACCACCGCTCTGCGCAACCGTGTCGACATGCCGGCCTCCTGCCACGCGCCGCCCGGGTCCAGCCTCCCCACGCTAGCCCCGCCCCCACCCCCCGGCGACCGGAGCCCGGCCCGCCCCGGGGGATTCGCCCGCGAAAAGCGAATTTCGGCGGTCCGCCGCTTTCACGCACTTGCTTTTCCATGACCACGCCATGGGCGTAACTTGACCTTAGGCTGGGAACCGCAGCGCCGCCGGACCGTTTCCTCAGATCTTGCTCAAAGTGATTGGGCTTGATCGATAACTCCGGGTAAGGTCGACCGCGGGCTTGATCAACAAGCCTCGAGGCGGAGCTCACAAGAGCTCCACCGAGCACGGGGGACGTGCTTGATTCGCAACGGGGATAAGACTATCCGGATCCATGGGGGACCGTTGTCCCGCATGGCGGCAGGCGCGGGGGTGGAGCACCCCCGACTCGGGTTCCGGCGCCCGCGAGGCGCACGGCTCATCCTGGTGCTGCGGACTGCGAAGAGGGCCTGACCAGGCCTTTTCGCACTGGCACGTATGTACGTTCGGCGATGCAGGTGGGGTTCGCCACCCTTCGCCGGATGACCGGCAGGACCGTTCGCGGTCCGCCGGGCACGTCCCCCCGGTTCAAAGAACGGGGAAATTCTTCATGCACATCCGCGGCTCCGACCGGGCGCTTTTAGCTACGGAAAGCGATTACTCCACCCTTCTGAGGCCGATCTTTAGAAGAATTGAGGGGAAATTCTCCCGGGCGGAACCCCGGGAGCATGCACTCGGTTATCTTCAAGGACTCCTTGCGAGTTCCGGGCAGCAGAACGCGCGGAAAGCCATCGTGCAGGCGAAGGACGCGAGTTCGGACGGAAAGCGGCGCCTGCTCACCACCTCCCGGTGGGACGAGGACGGAATGCGCGACGAGGTCAGGGACTTCGTCACGGAACGCCTGGCGAACCCGCAGGGCATCCTGGTCATCAGCGAGGACGGATTCGTCAAGAAGGGCGACCACTCCGTCGGCGTGGACAGGCAGTACTGCCCCGGCAGGAGACGCGTCGAGAACTGCCAGCTCGGCGTCTTCCTCGTGTACGCGGACGGCCACGGCGCCGCGGCGATCATCGACCGCGAGCTGTTCCTGCCCCGCAACTGGTGCGACGCACGCGATCGCCGCCGCAGCGCCGCGGTTCCCACGGACGTGCCCTTCCGGTCCAAGGACGAGCTGGCCGGCTTGATGGTCGAGAGATCGCTGGACGCGGGCGTCCAGGCGGGGTGGGTGGTGTCCCCCCTGCCGTACGGCTGCAGCCACGCCCTGCGTGCGGAGCTCGAGCGCCGCGCGATGCCCTACGTCCTGGCGGTGACTCCCGAGGACCTCCCGGACGTGCCCCCGGCCGGCGGACCGACGGCGCCCGGGTTCGAGCGCCGGCTGCTGCGCCACCCCGGCACGGAGAACGGCGGGGACCGGACCTACCTCTGTTTCGTCCCCGCGGGGACCGAACCGGCCCGGCTGGAACATGCGTTGCGCTGCGCCGGAGAGGCCGGGCGCCATCTGCGGTCCGCTCGCGAAGAGGCGGGACTCGACCGCTACGAGGGGCGCGTCTGGCGTGCCTGGTACCGCCACATGACCCTCGCCATGGCGGCGCACGCCGGCCTCGTCGTCTCCAGGACCCGGCCCGCCGGACGCCGGCGGCCGGTGCGACAGGCCGGCAGCGCCGGTGAACGCCCGCTCCGGACCTGCCCGCGCCCGTCGGCGGAGGCCGGGGCCGCGCGGTAATTCTTCTTCCGCGCTTCGTTTGGGTGGCCGTTTGCGTACTTGATAGACAGGTGCGGAGACGCCGGACGGAAAACCGACGGCCGTTAATTCGAAGCACATCACCGGCTGCCGCAGAAGGCTGTGCCGGTATGAGCCGCGCCGTCGGCAATTCGGGTGACTCACATTCCGCCATTGGTCTCCGGATGCTGGTTTCCAGGGGCCCGCCATCGCCTTCAAGGAGGACGGATCATGATGAACGCTGTCGACGAGAACATCCAGGCGCAGGTCGAAGAGGTCACCATCGAGGACCTGACCGAGGTCAACGGTGCAGGCTTCAGCTGTGTCGGGACCATCGGCTGTGCCGGATGCCCGAGCACGGCGAGCACGGTCGGCTCGCACTGAGCCGGCTGTGACCGGGGGTGGGGGGGCCCCCCCCCCCCCCCCCCCCCCAAAAATTACGAAAAAGCGGGGAAATCAAAATACCCACCACGCGAGGTAATAACCGAACGGCGTGTGTAAAAAAAAAAAAAAACCC
>NZ_JBHYVA010000101.1:0-9931 GCF_042750055.1 Streptomyces sp. NPDC059456 | reverse complement strand
GTGCCCCCCGCTCGGGGTCGTGGGTGGGGACCCTGTGCGCGGGTTGGGGGGGGGGCCGGCCGCCCCGCGCCGCCGGCCCCCGGCAATTCATGACCGAAGTCGCGGGACATTCTTCTTCCGCACTTCGCTTGGACTGCACGGACGTGCTTGTGAACATAATTACGACAGCCGGGACCCGCCCCTCTCGCCGGGCGGAGTCGCACTTTCCCTGCGGCAAATAGGGAATGCGGGGATGCAATCCCGTGGACAGGGGATGAATGAAATGACCGAGCTTGCCGACGCGGCCTGGAAGTACCTGACCGACCCGCACGCGCGAGGTGTCGACAACAGCGAGCTGTTCCGTCGGCTGCCCGTCGAGGCGCCGGTGCTGCGATTCGGTCCGGTCTGGATCGTCTCCCGCTTCGACCTGGTCACCGCACTCGCGAGCGATCCCCGGTGCGTGATCAAGCTGCCCGAGCAGTCGGAGGCCATGTGGGCCGCCAGCCCGCTGTTCGGGGAGATCTTCAAGCGCTCCATGTCCGTCCGGCCGGCTGCGGACCACCGGCGCCTGCGGAGGCTGGTGTCCGCCGAGTTCGGCGCCCGGACGGTCCGGCACCTGCGCCCGCGCATCGACGACATCGTGGACCGCCTGCTGGCCGGGCCGCTGGAGCGCGGAGTGTGCGAGTTCGTCTCCGAGATCGGCGTACCGCTCCCGGTGATGGCGACCGCCGCGATGCTCGACCTGCCCGAGGAGGACTGGCCGCGCATCCTGGACTGGGCGCAGATGCTCACGGCCCAGCTCGCCGGAGCCACCGGGGGGATGGAGCAGTCCGGCGCCGTGTCCGGCGCCGAGGAGAAGCTGCAGGAAGCCCTGCGCTACGTGGAGGACCTGGTGGCCCGGCGCTCCGCCGAGCCGGGTGACGACCTGATCTCGCGGCTCGCCCGGCAGAGCGGCGACGAGGGCAGGCTCACCCACGACGAACTCGTCTCCATGGTGATCCTGCTCCTCATGACCGGGCTGGAGACCATGACCAGCGGGCTGGTGAACGCCATCCTGTGCCTGCTCCGGGACCCGGAGTCCTGGCAGCGGGTGGTCGCGGACCCGGAGCTGGCCGGTACCGCCTTCGCCGAAGGGATCCGGGCGATGTCGCCGGTCCCCCTGGGGTCCCGCCTCGCCGAGGAGGACATCCCGCTGGGCGGGCACCGGATCAGGGCGGGCGACACCGTGATCCTGATGTACGGCGCCGCCAACCTGGATCCGGCCCAGTTCCCGGACCCCGAACGCTTCGACCTGGAACGCCGGTCGATCGGCCAGCTCGCGTTCGGCCACGGCCCCTACTTCTGCCTCGGTGCGGCGGTGTCGCTCCTGGAGGGGGAGAGCGTGCTGCGCAAGCTCGCTGCGCTGGCGCCCGGCATGGCGCCGGCCGGGGACTCGCTGCGCTGGCGTACCGACCTGGCCTTCAACAGCCCGGCCGAACTTCCGGTACGGCTGGCCGGCCGTCCGGACGCCACCCGCAACCCCGGCCACCACGAGGCACGGCTGTGACGGTGACCGCCGCCGGGCAGGCGCCCGGCAGTGCACCGGGACGGCGCCGGCACGGCGCCGTGCGGACCGCCGAGGTGCCGCAGATGGAGGAGTACGACTGCGGCGCCGCCTGCCTCGCCATCGTCCTGTCCGCCCATGGACGGCACGTCCCGCTGCACGAGCTGCGCGAGGTCTGCGGCGTGGGCCGGGACGGGGTCACGGCGGCGGCGATCGTCCGCGCGGCGGGCGCGTACGGGCTGAAGGGCTCCGGACGCAGGGTCAGGCTGCAGACCGGCGCCGGAGTCGACCTCCGCCCTCTGGGCGGGTTGCCGCTCCCGGCCGTGGCCTTCGTCCACGGCAACCACTTCGTGGTGCTGGAAGGTGTCACGCGTCGCGGGAAGGTCGCCGTCAACGACCCGGCCGACGGCCGCAGCACCCTCGACCCGGAAGAGTTCGCACAGGCGTTCAGCGGGATCGTCCTGACCTTCACCGCGACGGAGGAGTTCCGTACCGGAGGCCGGCGCGGCGGGCCCGGCCGCATGCTGGGCGGCTGGCTCAGGCCGCACCTTCCCCTGGTGGTCTTCGCCGTCGTGGCCGGCCTGCTGGCCACGGCCCTCACGCTCGCCGGGGCGCTGACCGTACGGGCCGCGATGCTGCGCGTCGCGGGTACCGGTGACGACGGTCCCGGCACCACCGTGCTGCAGCTGCTGGCCGTCGCCCTCGGTGCCGGGTTCGCGGTGTGGCTGCAGCAGCGTGCCCTGAGCCGGATCCTCGCCCTGGTGGCGACCCACCGGTCCCGCGCGTTCCTCACGTCCCTGATGGCGCTGCCGGGCCTGTTCTTCCACCGGCGCTTCGCCGGCAGCCTGGCCGCTCGCGCACAGCTCGCCGACACCACGGCGATGGAGCTGACGACCCGTGTGATCCCGGTCCTGGCCGGCGCGGCGGGCCTGCTCCCGCTGCTGGTCGTCATGAGCATGTTTTCCGGGGTGCTGACGGCCCTGGCCGCTGCCGGGGCGTGCCTGAGCGCCCTCGTCCTGCGTCTGGCCGCACGCCGTGCGGCCCCCGAGGAGAAGCGGTTGGCCGTAGGACAGGCCGACCGTGACGGGGGTGTGCTGGCCGCCCTGGGGATGATCGAGACGCTCAAGGCGGAGGGCACCGCGTCGCGCTTCTTCGACGACTGGGCCGATTCGCACACCCGCGACCTGGACGTCCGGCACCGGCTGGCCGTGTCGACCCGGCGCTACACCGTGTTCGGAGCCGGTCTGGACTCGCTCACCGGTCTGGCCGTGCTGGCCTCCGGGGCCCTTCTGGTGCGCCAGGGGCACCTGCACATCGCCGACTTCATGGGCTTCATCTCCCTGTTGGGGGCGTTCCACGCCTCCACCGGCCTCGTCGCGCGGTCCGGCCTCGACCTGGCCAGGCTCGGCGGCGGCCTCGCGAAGCTCGACGACGTGCTGCACGCGGCGCCCGACGAGCGGTACACGCGCGATGCGTTCTACGACCCGACGGTCCCCAAGCTCGAGGGAGGGGTGGAGCTGCGGGGCGTGACCTTCGGCTACGACCCCAACCGTGCGCCCCTGGTCAGCGACGTCAGCGTACGGATCGAGCCGGGTGAGCGCGTGGCCGTCGTCGGCGCGACCGGCAGCGGCAAGTCCACGCTGGCACGGCTGGTCATCGGTGCGCTGGACCCGTGGCAGGGAGAGGTCCGCTTCGACGGCCGCCCGTCGGCCCGGGTCTCCCGCGCCGAGCTGCTGCGCTCGCTGGCCTACGTCAGTCAGCGTCCGCTGCTGCTCGAAGGCACGGTGGCCGAGAACATCACGCTGCACCAGTCCGCCATCTCCGACGAGCGGATCCGGGCCGCCCTGGCCGACGCCTGCCTGGAGGACCTGGTCGACCGGCGCGGCGGAGCCCACCGGGCACGCGTCCACGACGGCGGCAGCAACTTCAGCGGTGGAGAGCGACAGCGGCTCGCCCTCGCGCGCGCCCTGTCCCGCGACCCGTCCGTGCTGGTGCTCGACGAGGCGACCAGTGCCATGGAATCCCCCCTGGAGGCCGCGGTGGACGCCAACCTGAGGCGGCGCGGGGTCACCACGATCGTCGTCGCCCACCGGCTCAGCACCGTGCGGTCGGCCGTCCGCATCCTCGTCGTCGACGGCGGACGCGTCGTCCAGCAGGGCCACCACGACGAGCTCGTCGACGCCGACGGCCCGTACCGCCGGCTCGTGCAGGAGGCGGCGTGACCGGCCTGAGAACGCCCGAGCCGCAGACGGCCGGCCCCGCGGTGACCGACCCTGCCCGGGTGTGGCAGGACCACCGCACGGCGCTGAACCGGATCGCCGCCGCACTCGGCGCCCTGCCCGAGGCACCGGAAACGGCCCCGCCCGGCCCCGATGCGGTCGCCGGCGCGGCCGCCGCCTGCGGACTGCGGGCGCGCCGGGTGCGACTGGACGAGGAGCTGACCCGCCGCCCCCGGCATCCGCTGCTGGCCGAACGGGCCGGTGACGGCATGCCCGTGGTGCTGCTGCCCGGTCGCCGGCACTGGCGGGCCGCACCCGCCGGGACCGGCCGTGCCGTTCCGCTGGAGGCGTCCGCGCAGGCGGCTCTCGAACCCTTCGGCTGGCGCTTCCACCGACGGCTGCCGTACGCGGCGCCGGAGGGCTGGAGCCTGGTGCGCCACTGCGCCGTCGGCGCGTTCGGCTCGCTCGCGCTCGCACTGTGCACGGGGCTGCTCGCCACGGTGCTGGGTTTCGGGGTGCCGCTGGGCGCGGTCCGGGTGATGCGCACCGCCCTGTCGGGCCAGGGGGACGCGCTGCTGTGGACCTGCCTGTTCCTGGCGGTGGCGGTCGGCGGATCGGTGCTGTGCACGCGCGTGCGCGATCTGGCCGCGGTGCACTTCCAAGGTCACGTCCAGTCGGTGATGGAACCTGCCGTCTGGGACCGGCTGCTCGGTCTCGACCTGTCCTTCTTCCGCCGTCAGTCCACTGCCCGGCTGCTCGGGCACGCCAACGGGGTCACCCGGTTCCGCCAGTTGCTGGGCGAAGGCGCCCTCGACGCCGTGCTGGGCGCGGTGTTCACCTCCTGCGCGCTCGGCCTGCTGCTCTTCCTCGATCCCCGGCTCGGCCTCGCCGGGATGGGCACCGCCCTCCTGCTGGCCGTCCTGGTCGGCTGGCTCGGATGGTTCCAGCAGGCACACGACCGGCACGTCCACGACAGCGTCGACGATGCCCAGGCCTTGCTCTACCCGGCGCTGACCGGCATCGACGAGATCCACCTGTACGGGTGCGAGCAAGCCGTGTTCGACCGCTGGTGGCGGGTCTTCTCGCGGCAGAAGGCGGCGGACACGGCGGGCCTTCGGTACGCCGAGGTGTCGAGCGCGCTCCTGACCGCGTCCCAGCCCGTACTGCTCGCCGTCCTGCTGTCGGTGGCCTGGTGGACCGGTCAGGGACCGGCCGGTTTCATCGCCGTCGGCTTCGCCGGAGCGCAGCTGGCGGTGGCGGTCGGCACGCTCCACCAGGCGCTGCAGACGGTGTTCGCGGTCGGCCCGGTGCACGCCCGGCTCACGGCGATCCTGCGCGCCGCGCCGGAGACCCCTCCGGGCAGCCGGCTGCCCGGGGTGCTGCGCGGCGAGATCGAGCTGCAGGACGTGACGTTCTCCCACCCGGGCGCGCAGCGGCCGACCCTGGAAGGCATCGACCTGCACATCCGCCCGGGCGAGTTCGTCGCGGTCGTCGGTCCGTCCGGCGCCGGCAAGTCCTCGCTGCTGCGGCTGCTGCTCGGCCTGGACACGCCCGGGAGCGGGCAGGTGCGGTACGACGGCCAGGTCCTCGCCGGGCTCGACCGCGAGGCGGTCCGTGCCCAGCTCGGCTACGTCCCGCAGGACTCGAAGGTGCTCCGCGGCGACCTGCGTTCGGTCATCCTCGGCGGCGTGGCCGCCGCGTCGGACGCGGACGCCTGGGAGGCGGCCGAGGCGGCCGGGATCGCCGATGACATCAGGCGGCTGCCCATGGGCCTGCTCACCCGGGTGTCCGACGGCGACTCGGGCTTCTCCGGCGGCCAGCTCCAACGGCTGCTGCTCGCCCGGGCCCTGGCGAAGCGGCCGCGGATCCTCCTGCTCGACGAGGCGACCAGCGCACTGGACAACGCCACCCAGGACGAAGTGAGCCGCCGGGTGGCCCGGCTGGGGGTGACCCGGGTGGTGGTCGCCCACCGGCTGAGCACGATCCGCGAGGCCGACCGGGTCGTGGTGCTGGACGGCGGACGGGTCGTGGAGTGCGGGACGTACGACGAACTCGCCCGTGGCGGCGGGGCACTGGCGCGGCTCGCGGCGGAGCGGTGACGCGGGTGATGAGAGCGATGAAAACCGGTTCTGCGCAGGCAGGGCCCGTGAGCGGAACCCATCGGATGAGGAGAGACATGCGCACGGTCATCAGGTTCAAGCGGTTCGTCCATGCCGAGGTGGTGCCCGCTGACGGCGTGTACCTGATTTCCGAGCGGTCGGGGCAGACCCGGCTGCAGGGGGCGCTCATCGAGCGGATGGCTCCCCTGCTGTCCGGGAAGCACGACCGTTCGCAGATCGTGGCGGCGCTGGGGGACGACTTTCCCGGCGGCCGGGTGGAGCGCGCCCTGGACATGCTGATCTCGGCCGGTCACGTGGTGGAGGTCAACTCCGCCGTGGAGCCCCGGTCGGGCGGCTACTGGGAGCAGGCGGGCCTCGACGGTGACGCCGCGATGCTGGCCGTGCACGACCGGCCGGTGGAACTGGTCACGCTGGGCGACGTCCGCCCCGAGTGGTTCGCCGAGGCCGCCGCGCCGCTCGGAATCCGCGTGGGCGGGGCGGACAGCCCGCTCGCCGTCGTGCTGACCGACGACTACCTGCACCCGGAGCTGGCGGAGTTCAACCGCGTCGCGCTGGAGACCGGACGGGCCTGGCTGCTAATCAAGCCGATCGGCAGCACGCTCTGGGTCGGTCCGGTGTTCGAGCCGGGGACCACCGGCTGCTGGGCCTGCGTGTCGAGCAGGCTGAGCGGCAACCGGATGGTCGCCTCGTACCTGAAGCAGCGCCAGGGCGGGGACCGGCCGCCGGTCACCTCGCTCGCAGACCTGCCGGCGACCGTGCAGACCGGGATGCAACTCGGTGCCCTCCAGGCGGCCAAGTGGCTGGCCGGGGCGTTCGGCGGTCCGCAGGGCCCCATCCCGGGCCCCCGGCAGGCGGAGGTCTTCACGCTCGACACCCTGACCATGGATTCCGAGCGCCATCCGGTGACCCGCCGCCCGCAGTGCCCGGCGTGCGGGAACCCCTCCCTCCAGGCCGAACTGCACCGTCGGCCGGTGGTGCCGGAGAGCCGCGGCAAGCGGATCACCTCGGACGGCGGCCACCGCGCGAAGGACCCGCAGGAACTGCTGGACACCTACGGGTACCTGGTGAGCCCCGTGACGGGACCGGTGACCAGTCTGGTCAAGGTGCCCACCGGGATCGACGGGCTGCACAGCTACACGGCCGGGCAGAACTTCGCGGTCGGCATGTCCGACATCGGTGACCTGCGGGCCGGCCTGCGCAGCATGAGCGCGGGCAAGGGCATGAGCGACGTACAGGCCCGGGCCAGTGCCCTCGGCGAGGCCATCGAGCGCTACTCGGGGCTGTTCCAGGGCGACGAGGCACGGATCACCGCGTCGTACGAGGAGCTCGGCGAGCAGGCGATCGCCCCGAACGAGCTGCACCTGTACAGCGAGCAGCAGTACGCCGACCGGGCCGAATGGAACCGGCGGGACTCCCACTTCCACCGGGTCTGCGATCCGTTCGATCCGGCCCGGCCCGTGGAGTGGACGCCCGTCTGGTCGCTCACCCGGGGCACTCACCGCTACCTGCCGACCGCGTCGCTCTTCTACGGGTACAACGTGCCCCGGGGCTACGTCTTCTCCGGTGCGGACTCCAACGGCAGCGCCGCGGGCACCAGCCTCGAGGACGCGGCCCTGCAGGGCTTCATGGAGCTGGTGGAGCGCGACAGCGTGGCGATCTGGTGGTACAACCGCCTGCGCAGGCCCGCCATCGACCTCGACAGCTTCGACGAGCCGTACTTCGCGCAGTGGCGCGAGATGTACCGGTCGGCGAACCGCGAGACCTGGGTGCTGGACCTCACCAGCGACCTGGGCATCCCGGTGGCCGCCGCGGTCTCGCGCCGGGTGGACAAGCCGGTCGAGGACATCCTGATCTCCTTCGGGGCGCACTTCGACATCAAGGTCGCGGTGGCGCGGGCGCTGACCGAGATGAACCAGTTCCTGCCGGCGGTACTGCCGATCGGGACGGACGGCTCCGGCGACTACGCCTTCCCCGACCCCGTCCAGCAGCACTGGTGGCGGACCGCGACCACCGCCAACCAGCCGTACCTGCTGCCCTCGGGCGAGGCACCGCGACGGGCGGGCGACCACCACGACCCCTCCAGCAGCGACCTGCTCGACGACCTGCGGCTGGCACAGCGGATCGTCGAGGAGAAGGGCATGGAGATGCTGATCCTCGACCAGACCCGCCCGGACATCGGCCTCCCGGTGGTCAAGGTGATCGTGCCCGGCCTGCGCCACTTCTGGCCCCGTCACGGCGCCGGCCGGCTGTACGACGTGCCGGTGCGCATGGGCTGGCTCGACGCACCCACCGCCGAGGCCGACCTCAACCCGATCGGGATGTTCCTGTGACCACTGCCGCAGACGTGAGTGAAACCGCCGGCCTCGCCGCCGCGGGCGGGCAGCCCCGCCCCGACGGGTCGGCGCTCGCCTTCCGCGAGGGGGTGCGGGTCACGACGCAGGACGACGGGGTGCGCGTGCAGAGCCCCTGGGCCGCGTTCGTACTGGGCCGCCTCACGGACGGAACCCGCGCCGCCGTCCACCGCCTCGCCGGGGAGCCCGTACCGCCCGCCGTCCTGCTCGCCGGGTGCACGCCCGCCGAGCGGACCCAGGTGCTGCGGATCGTCGACCGGCTCGGTTTCCTCATCACCCGCTCCGTGCTGGCGCAGGACCGGCCGCTGGCGCGGATCGAGGCGACCAGCCGCACCGCCTCCTACCGGCCCGTCTCCGTGCCGGCGCAGGCGCCCCTGCGGCTGTCCAAGTTCGCCCTCTGCCGCTCCTACTCCGGCGCCTTCGTCCTGGAATCGCCGCTCACCCCCCACCGTGTGCTGCTGCTGGACCCGGCGAGCCGCGCGGTCGTCGGCGCCCTCGGCGACTGCGTGCGCGCGGCGGACCTCGCCCCGGCGGACGTGCCCGCGGAGTCGGTGGCCGAGCTGCTGGAGCACCTGGCCGGAGCCGGCTTCGTGGACGTCGGCGAGTGGGCCGACGGGCAGGCGCGGTTCGCGGCCGACGAGGACGAGGTGCTGGAGCAGTGGGACTTCCACGACCTGCTGTTCCACTCCCGCAGCCGGGCCGGCCGCCACGACGAGCCCTTCGGCGGCATCTTCCCCTACGAGGGCCGGATCGAGCCGCGCCCCGCCGTCGAACCGGCCCCCGCCGGACCGTACATCGAGCTCCACCGGCCCGCCCTCGACGACGTCCTGGCGGCGGATCCGGCCCTGACGACGGTGCTGGAGGGCCGCACGTCGGTGCGCCATTACGGCGAAGCACCGATGACGGTGGACCAGCTCGGCGAGTTCCTCTACCGGACCGCCCGGGTGCGCTCCGAATACGGGCCGCGGCCGGACCAGAAGATGCCGTACGAGGCGACGTCCCGGCCGTACCCGTGCGGTGGCGCCGCCTACGAGCTGGAGCTCTACCTCACCGTGCGCCGCTGCGAGGGCCTCGCGGAGGGCGTCTACCACTACGACCCGGTCGGCCACCGGCTGCGCCTGGTCAACGAGGACGCCGGGGACCGGTCCGCGATGCTGTACCTGGCCTCGGTCGCCACCGGCGGGATCGCCGTCCCCGACGTGCTGGTGACCATGACCTCCCGCTTCCAGCGCCTGTCGTGGAAGTACCGCGGCATCGCCTACGCGGTCACCCTGAAGCACGCGGGCGTCCTGTACCAGACCATGTACCTGGTGGCGACGGCGATGGGGCTGGCGCCGTGCGGGCTGGGCAGCGGTGACGCGGACCTCGCCGCCCGGGTGCTGGGCCTCGACTACCTGCGGGAGTCCTCCGTGGGCGAGTTCATGCTCGGCAGCCTGCCCGCCGCCGAGCGCGACGGCTCCCCGACGGCGCCGCCGGCCGACTGGCGGGCCGCCAACGACCCGCAGTGGACGGACGCCGCCCGGCTGCTCCTCGACCGACACGACGGCTGACCCATGGCCATGGACACGTCTTCCAGGCCCGCGAACACCGCGGTGTCCGGTCCGCGCATACCCGACTTCGGCACGGTCCCGGGGGGGGCCGGCGGGCCCCAGGGGGACGCCGGGGCCCGCCCCGGGGCCCCCCCCCCGGGGGGGCGAGGGGGGGGGACGGGCCGGGAGG